>JAGWIH010000348.1 GCA_028866355.1 Alphaproteobacteria bacterium | reverse complement strand
AAGTGCAGATCGGTTTGTTTCCCGACGTCGGCGCCAGCCGCTTTCTCAATCTCTGTCCGGGCCGTCTCGGTCTTTATCTCGCGCTCACCAGCCGGCGTATCAACGCTGCGGATACATTGTACGGCAAGTTCGCCACGCACCATGTTGCAAGCGATCGTTTGCCGGCATTGGTCAACGCGTTGGCGACGACGATTTGGCGGATAGGCGAGGCACGCGCGCAGGTCGACGCGATCTTGGCACGCTTCGCTTCCGACGCGGGCGCGTCCGCGCTGGCGACGATTCAGCCTGAAATCGATCGCGTTTTCGCGGCGCCGTCGGTCGAGGCGATCATCGCGGCACTCGCACGCGAAACCGCGGTCTGGGCGAAAGATGCCCACGCGGCGATGATTCGGGCGTCGCCATCGTCGCTCAAGATCACGTTCCGGCAGCTTGCGCTCGGCCGCGGCATGAACGTCGGGGCGGCGCTGGCGCTCGAGTATCGGCTGACGCAGCATGTCCTCGCAGGCCACGATTTTTTCGAGGGCATTCGCGCGACCCTCGTCGACAAAGACAATGCGCCGCGCTGGCGGCCGGACAGTCTCGCCGGCGTTACGGAGAGGGCCATCGACGGCTATTTCGTGCCGCTCGACGCACGCGAACTGCGGTTCGATTGAATTTTAGGAATATTCGCTGTGTCTCGCTTCCGGCCTGTGGCAGCAATTACTTAGGCTGCGACTAGTGAAGTCAGTGGCATTTCTGTGATCGATAAGTTTCGCCGCGATGCTGCGCAATGTTTCGCTTAAATGATGTATTAACCTGCCGGGCCATAAAATCGGCGCCAGGATTTGTACAAACACAAGCCGAGGCCGTCATGCAAACCGCCTACATGGATTTGATCGCGCTGGTCGAGCGTCTTCACCGCCAGTTCCTCGAAGTGGTGAAGCTCGAGCTTGACACCAACGGCGTGCACGACATCAACAACGTGCAGGCGATGATCCTCTACAACATCGGCGACATGGAAATGACGGTCGGCGAGTTGACGCTTCGCGGCTGCTATCTCGGCTCGAACGTCTCGTACAATGTGAAGAAAATGCTCGAAAACGGCTATATCGTGCAGGAGCGTTCGCCGCACGATCGCCGCTCGGTGCGCGTCCGCCTCACCGACAAGGGCCTCGAGCTGCACCAGAAGCTCAACGCGATGCACGAGCGGCACATTGCGTCGCTCGGCCAGGGCGTACTCTCGGCCGACGAACTGACCCAGTCGCACAAGACGCTGCGTCGTCTCGAGCGCTTCTGGACCCAGGCCGTCGAACTCGGCGCCCGCAACCTGGCGTTCACCTCGGCCGCCTAACCCCGAATTCGAACCGTTTGCGATCGCGGCCGGTCCCTTGCGGACCGGCCGTTTTCTTTTGCGTTAGAACGCGGCGATACCGGTTTGCGCGCGGCCGAGGATGAGGGCGTGAATATCGTGCGTGCCCTCGTAAGTGTTGACCGTCTCGAGATTCATCATGTGGCGGATGACGTGGTACTCGTCGACGATGCCGTTGCCGCCGTGCATGTCGCGCGCCATGCGCGCAATCTCGAGCGCCTTGCCACATGAATTGCGTTTCAGCAGCGAAACCATTTCCGGCGTCGCGGCGCCGTTGTCCTTGAGCCGGCCCAGCCGAAGACACGCATGCAACCCGAGCGTGATTTCGGTCTGCATGTCGGCGAGCTTTTTCTGGATGAGCTGGTTCGCCGCCAGTTTCTTGCCGAAGGCGGTGCGCGACAGCGTGTAATCGCGCGCCGCGTGCCAGCAGAACTCGGCGGCGCCGAGCGCGCCCCAGGCGATGCCGTAGCGCGCATTGTCCAGGCACGAGAACGGACCTTTCAGTCCGCTGACGCCGGGCAGGCGATTGGCCTCGGGCACGTGCACGTCGTCCATGACGATCTCGCCGGTGGCCGACGCGCGCAAACTGAACTTGCCCTCGATCTTGGGCGTCGACAGGCCCTTCATGCCGCGTTCGAGAATGAAGCCGATGATCGTGTCGCCGCCGCCTTCGTCGAGCTTGGCCCACACCACCATGACGTCAGCAAAGGGCGCGTTGCTGATCCACATCTTGCTGCCCTTGAGCACGTAGCCGCCGTCGACCTTGCGGGCGCGCGTCTTCAT
>JAGWIH010000042.1 GCA_028866355.1 Alphaproteobacteria bacterium | reverse complement strand
GGCGCGCGCCACCGGCCGCAATTTCGTGCGCATGTCGCTCGGCGGCGTGCGCGACGAGGCCGAGATCCGCGGCCACCGCCGGACCTATATCGGCTCGATGCCCGGCAAGATCATCCAGGGCATGAAAAAGGCCAAGACGTCGAACCCGCTGTTCCTGCTCGACGAGGTGGACAAGCTCGGCGCCGATTGGCGCGGCGATCCGTCGTCCGCGCTGCTCGAGGTGCTCGATCCCGAGCAGAACACCACGTTCCAGGACCACTATCTCGAGGTCGATTACGACTTATCCGACGTGATGTTCGTCACCACGGCCAACACGCTGCGCATGCCGCAGCCGTTGATGGACCGCATGGAGATCATCCGCATCCCCGGCTACACCGAGGACGAGAAGATCCAGATCGCGCGCCGCCACCTGATCCCGAAGCAGGTCAAGGCGCACGGCCTCAAGGAAGGTGAGTGGTCGATCAACGACGATGCGCTGCAGGACCTCATCCGCTACTACACGCGCGAGGCCGGCGTGCGCAATCTCGAGCGCGAGATCGCCAATCTCGCGCGCAAGGCGATCAAGGAAATCATGATGCGCCGGTTGAAGCGCGTCGCGATCACCCGCCGCAATCTCGAGAAATACGCCGGCGTCCGTCGCTTCCGCTATGGCGAGGTGGAGGAGACCGATCTGGTCGGCGTGACGACGGGTTTGGCCTGGACCGAGGTCGGCGGCGAGTTGCTGTCGATCGAGGCGGTCACCGTGCCCGGTAAAGGCAAGGTTACCGCAACGGGCAAGCTCGGCGACGTGATGAAGGAGTCGGTGCAGGCCGCGGAAAGCTACGTCAAGTCGCGCAGCGCCGCGTTCGGCATCGTGCCGACGATCTTCGAGAAAAGGGACATCCACGTCCACGTTCCCGAGGGTGCGACGCCCAAGGACGGTCCGTCGGCCGGCGTCGCCATGCTGACCTCGATCGTCTCGGTGCTGAGCGGCATTCCGGTGCGCAAGGATATCGCCATGACCGGCGAGATCACGTTGCGCGGCCGCGTGCTGCCGATCGGCGGCTTGAAGGAGAAGCTGCTGGCGGCGTTGCGGGGCGGGCTCAAGACGGTGCTGATCCCGAAAGACAACGAAAAGGATCTCGCCGAAATCCCGGACAACGTGAAGAACGAGATCGCGGTGGTTCCGGTGTCGTCCGTCGACGACCTCTTGAAGCACGCGCTGGTCAAGCCGCTGACGCCGATCACCTGGAACGAGGAGGGTGAGACTCCGGCCGTCATCGCGCCGAAAACCGACGAACGGCCCGGAGTCGTCACGCACTAAGCGGGCCGCGCGCCACCGGCGACCGACGAGTCGATGCGAAAAATGCCGCGAATCGGGCAGAAAATGCCGGATTCGCGGCTTTCCGCCGATTGACCTTTCGGAAAAGGGCGATTTAGACTTTGCGCCGCAAAGCGCGAAGTCATCTCGACGCTCGCTGCTTGGCGCATGGAGGGCTCGCTCGTGAACAAGAATGAACTCGTAGACGCCGTCGCAACCACCGCCACCATCAAGAAGTCCGAGGCGGAGACCGTGATCGACGCGGTCTTCGATTCAATCACCAAGGAACTGAAGAAGGGTGGCGAGGTCCGCCTCACCGGCTTCGGCACGTTCGTGGTGTCGAACCGCGCGGCGACCGAAGGCCGCAATCCGCGTACCGGCGAGACCATCAAGATCGCGGCCCGCAAGGTGCCGCGTTTCCGTGCCGGCAAAGGCCTCAAAGACGCCATCGCCTGATTGATTGCGCGCCCTTGCGGCGCGCATGGAATTGTCCGAGGCTGCGCGCACCACAGCGGCGCGCAGCCGCTTTCCGCTGGCCGGGCGATTAGCTCAGCGGTAGAGCACCTCGTTTACACCGAGGGGGTCGGAGGTTCGAAACCTTCATCGCCCACCAGTCTTCGCGCGCTATGCGCGCTCCGACTTGGCAAGCCAGTTGGGTGCGAAGACTGCCACGCCGGAGCGAAGCGGAGGCGGGCATCATGAAGTACGTATACCTGCTTCAAAGCACGGCCGAACCGGACCGACATTATACGGGGATAACCATCGATTTGAGAGCACGCCTGGCCAAGTACAATGCGGGCGCTGTGTCACATACGTCGAAATACAGACCGTGGCGGCTAAACACCTACGTGGCCTTCACCGACGCCGAACGCGCCTTTGCATTTGAGAAATATCTAAAATCATCCTCCGGTCGGGCCTTCGGGCGGAAGCGCCTCTAGGGCAAAAACCGCGCCTCTCGCAGCGCAGCAACGTTTTAATGTTGGCGGTCTTGAAGCTGTCATGACCGCGGGCGTATGGTCAATTCGCTACCAACACGCGGGCCGAAGAGCCCCGGCATCGACGTGAACCGATGCCCAGGCGGCAAAAGCCGCCGCAATTCGCCTTTGGCGATCCGATGGACCGCATGCCGTCGGGTGGAGGGAGCTATGGACGACCTCAATCATGCGCCCACGCGGCGCGATCTCGACGTTCTCGACATTCTGACCGAGGGCCGGCGCCTCGTCGCCACCGGTTGGTGTCAGGGCGCGATGGCGAAAGATGCGCACGGACGCGCAACCGAGGCGTCGTCGCCCGAAGCCGTCGCATTCGATCCGGTGGGCGCCATCGAACGCGCGGTGCTCAATCTTCTGGAGGGCGACCGCAGCACGCTGATCCAGAACTACTACAAGGGCTTCTACGCGCTCGCCTGGGGGCTGCACACGCATTCGAGGCTGTCGGCGTGGAACGACGATCCGATGCGCCGTCATGCCGAGGTGCTGGAACGGTTCGATTTGGCGCTGGTGCGGCGGACGCGGCCGATGCCGCACGCGCCGCGCGCCGCGGCCTGAGCTTCGGTTAGTCGCCGGCGAGCGGCTTCGGTTGCGCCGGCCGCCATGTGTGCGCGGCGAAGCGTTCGCGCCAGCGCTTGAACATCGCGCGCAACGCGCGCTGGCCGGGCTTCTCGACCAGCCGGTTCATGGCGTAGGAAATCGCCACGGCGACGGCGAAGGTGAGCACCAACGTGACGTAAGCGTTGACGCCCCACTGCAGCAGCCACTTCATCATCACGAAGCCGATATCGTCGTGCAGCAGATAGAAGCTGTACGAGATGTCGCCGAGGAAGACGAGCGCCCAGAATGGCTTCACCGGTATGCGGTTGGTGCCGCCGAGCCAGACCAGAAACGCGGCGCCGCACATCACCGCGCAATAGATCTCCGAGTTCAGCGGCTTGACGTTGATCGGCGGCCCGACGAGCGTGTTGAGCAGGCAGACGACCAGCATGACATAGGTCAGCGGCTTCGCCTGGCCGGCGCAGATGCGGTAGAGCATGATACCCAGGATGAACAAGCCGGCATAAGCGCCGGACGTCACCAGGCGCGCCATCAGCAAGAGATAGGGCGAGTGCCAGATGAAGATCGGCTCCAGCCGCATCATCAGCGCCGCGGCGAACCACGGAATGCACACCCACTCGACGCGGTCGAGGCCGACGCGCCGGATCACGGTAGCGGCAAAGATGTAGAAGAACGCCTCGTAGGCGAGCGTCCAATAGACGCCGTCAACGACGTCCTGGCCGAAGACGTAGGGCACCATCGAGACGTTGGCGAGGAACTTGCCGAGGCTCGGCTTCAGGATCGGCACGCCGCCGATGAAGCAGACCACGACCGTCGTCAGCAGCAGACAAGCGATGAAGGCCGGATAGAGACGCGAGATGCGCGCGGTGAGGAAATCATAGGCATCGCGCGTCTTCTCGATCGACATGTAGATGACGAACCCGCTGATGACCAAGAACATGTCGACGCCATGGATGGCGTCGCCGAGATGAAAGGCGATCGGCAACGCGATGCCGGTCTCGCGCGGGAAACTGTCGGTGTAGTGGAAGAGGCAGACGGCGAGCGCGGCGACGCCGCGCAGCACGTCGAGCCCGCGCAGGCGTTGCTGCGGCGCCTTGCCGGAGGCGCTACTCATTGGCGTTCTCCGGCAAGTGATAGAGCAGGATCGACGCGCCGACGGTGGCGACCGGCGCGTACGCGCGGAGCCACGCATAGCCCGGCTGTTCGTGCAGCATGTATTGGCTGACAGCGATCCAGCCGCCGACCGGTGTGCCCGGCAACAGCTTGTCGTAGCCGGCGATGTATGCGCGCAGATCGTATTCCGACTGCTCGAGCACCGCGACGTGGATGTGATGGATGCCGAGGGCGCGCACGTCCTGATCGAGCCGTTTGACGTCCTGGCCCCAATCGAGATCCGAATTGATCGAAACCGTTTGCGGCGTGGCGCCGGCGAGGGCGTTGAACCACGGCAGGTAGTCGGGATAGGCGGTGACGGCATCGGCGCCGGCCCACAGCAACAGCACGCAGGCCGTGACCTTGTCCCAACCCTTGCCACGCGCCAGCGTCAGCAACGCCGTGCCGGCGGCGATCGCCAGCAACGGATAGATCGGCAGCAGATAGCGGATGCCGAAATCGACTGGGCTCGCCATCGAGCCGGCGAGCACGCCGATCGCCGCCAATGCCGGCGCGGCGATGCGCCAGTCGCGCAGCGCACGCGAGCGCTGCAACAGCATCACGATGCCCAAGGCGGCGGCGATCAGGAACGGCAGCGGCGTTTTCGCCAGCAGGTCGACCGGGAAGAAGTACCACAAGCCGCCCTGGCTGAGATGGCCGAGCAGGAACACCGGGTCGTGGTGTGCGTCGACCCGGCGGCTGGTATCGAAGATGCCGCGGAAGAATTCATGCGCCGGATAGACCGGCAGCTTGGCGATGGACGCCGCGAGGCCCGTGGCGGGATGCGCCGCCGTCGCGGCGATCTGTTGACCGACCAGCGCCGGTTCGTATCCCAGCGATCCGACCGAGAAACGATAGCCGCCCCAAATCACCATGACCGCAGCCAGCGTGGCGAACGCGGTGCCGTAAAGCCAGATTCGCGCCGGCCAACGCTTGTGGCCGTCGATCCACAGGCGCCAGCTCAGGACCGGCAGCAGCGCCGCCGGAAAGAACAGGAAGACGGTGAACTTGGACAGGATCATCAGCGCGCCGGCGGCGCCGAGCGCCAGGCTGCGGCCGAGGTCGGGCCGTTCCAACCAGCGGATGGCGGCCAGTATCGCAAGACCGAAGGTCGCGGCGACCGCCATGTCGGTGGTGGCAAGGCCGGCGTGTGCGAGCACAGGTGGCAGTGCCAGGAACAGCGCCAGGGCACACAGCGCCGTCGGCTCGTCGCCAAGACGGCGGCTCCAGCGCCAGATCACGCTCGCGGCGAGCAGCAGGAAGGCGAGGGTGCCGAGGCGGGCCAGGGCAAGCATGCCCGCGGGATTGCTCGAGGCGCGCAGGATGTCGTCGCCTTCGTGCCACATGTCGGGATTGAAGGTGCTGCGGGCGCCGGCGAGATAGGGGCCGAGCGCGTCGGCGACGCGGGCGAGCGGCGGCGTGCTCGGCTCGTAGGCGTAACGCCCCTGATCGAGCCATTGCATGCCGGCGGCGATATGCGCGCCTTCGTCGATGGTCGGACCGTAATGCGCGGCGGCGAACGTGACCGCGGCGGCCGCAATACCGACCAGCACGATGGCAAGGGCCGCGATGCGTGATGGCAGCGCAGCCCGGATAAGCCGGATGACACGCGGCTGCGTGGACGGCGTAGCTTCGAGCGTGGCGGGCATGGTCATGACAACAAACCTCAGGCGCTACGGCTCGTCCCGCCCATGCCGCGCAACACCATGCGCGCGAGATGCCGCGGCTTGAACGCGATGGCCGGGCGGCCGGCGCTGCGCGCGAGGCGCAGTGCATCGCCATAACCGGCGGGACCGCGGCGCGACGCGTGATAGGTATAGGCGTCGATCGCGCGCGCCAGTTCGGCGTGCAGCGCATCCTTCTCAGCGGCGCTCAGCTTCAGGGTCTCGGCCTGCGCCGACAGGCGCGTCAGGCTCAGCACCTTGGCGCGATCGAATTCCGGCGTATTGCGCGCGTGCGTCAGATTGCTGTCGTGCTCGCGCTTGTGCATCACCTTCGCACGGGTGAAGGCGAACCGACCGGCGAGCGCCAGCCGCAGGAACAAGTCGGTGTCTTCGCCGAAAGACAGCGTTTCGTCGAACAGGCCGGCGTCGAGCGCCGCTTGCCGGCGGATGATGCAGGCCGAGGTGCCGAAGGCGCCGGCGCCGAGCAGCGCCGTGAACATGCCGTCGGCGGGCGTGAAGATGCCGTTCGCGAGCGTCGTCGCCTTGCGCGCGCCGATGCCAGACTTGGCGAGCTGACTGCGCACGATCTCGCCGTGGGCATTGAACTCGGTCGAATCACCGAACGCGACAACGATGCCGGGCGCGGCTTGGATCGCCGACAGCAACAGTTGATGGTGCGTCGGCGCGACGAGGTCGTCGGCGTCGAGCAACGCGACGAACTCCGCGTCGCTGTGGCGGATCGCCAGATTGCGCGCCGCGGACGGACCGCGCGGGCCGGTATTGTGTAAGAGCCGGATCGGCAGGAAGTCGGCGTAGTCGGCGGCGCAGGCGACGGCGACGGCGGCGGTGTCGTCGGTGCTGCGATCGTCGACGACGATGACGCTGCGCGGCAAAACGTGTTGCAGCGCGACGCTTTGCAGCGTGGCGCCGAGGAAGCGACCGGCATTGTGAGCCGGCACGATGACGTCGAGCGTGCCCGGTTTCATGCCTATAAGGCAGCAAGTGCCGGGCCAATGGCCGAAATCCTCGGAAAATCGCGCGCCGCCGGACGCGATTGTCAATTCCGGCAACGGTTAATTCCGCGCGCACGCGGCGGATCGCGGTTAACGCTGTCGCACGCTTTCACAGCGTGAGGTCGGAACGGCATGTGCCGGTGCCGACGAAAAGCGAATCCAGATTCGCGTGTTGCGGCGCGTGTGCGCGCGACCGACGAACGGGGTCATGGGGTGGTGACGCCGATCGAGGGCGGGCGGGTTGAATGATGTCGCCGCGCGCGCCACATGAGGGCGCGATCCCGCGATGGAATTTTGGGGTCGGCCGACGTGTTTTTGCGGTGCGATACCGCACTGCCGAAAGAGGCGGAAAGGCCAGGGAAAACTTGGGAAAATCCGGCCTCCCGCGCTTGACACCTCCGGGGCCACGGGGGTAGCAATGGCCGCCGCGGTGTCGGTGCTGCGGGGGTGTAGCTCAGTTGGTTAGAGCGCCGGCCTGTCACGCCGGAGGTCGCGGGTTCGAGCCCCGTCACTCCCGCCAGTTGCGTGACGGTGTCAGCATCACCTTTCGCAGGCCACCATCGCGCTCGTTTGGGAGCGTCGTCGATGGACAGTTTGCTGCGCGAGTATCTGCCGATCCTGATCTTCATCGGGGTCGCCGTCGCGCTGTCCGTCGTCATCGTGCTGGCGTCGTTCATTCTCGTGCGGCAAAAACCCGATTCGGAAAAAGTGTCGCCCTATGAGTGCGGCTTCCCGCCGTTTTCCGACGCGCGCACCAAATTCGACGTGCGTTTCTATCTGGTGTCGCTGCTGTTCATCATCTTCGATCTCGAAGTCGCTTTCCTGTTCCCGTGGGCGGTTGCGCTCGGCAAGATCGGCGTCTTCGGTTTCTGGTCGATGATGGTCTTCCTCGGCGTCCTTACCGTCGGGTTCATTTACGAATGGAAGACGGGGGCGCTCGAATGGGAGTGATCGCGCCGGCCGAGGCGTTTTCCGAAGCGCGTCGTCAAGGTTTCATCCTGTCGACGGTCGATCAGCTGGTGAAGTGGGCGCAGACCGGCTCGCTCTGGCCGATGACCTTCGGCCTTGCTTGTTGCGCGGTCGAGATGATGCACACCGCCGCCTCGCGCTATGACCTCGACCGCTTCGGTGTCGTCTTCCGGCCGAGCCCACGGCAATCCGACGTGATGATCGTCGCCGGCACGCTGTGCAACAAGATGGCGCCGGCGTTGCGCAAGGTTTACGACCAGATGGCCGAGCCGCGTTGGGTGATCTCGATGGGCTCGTGCGCCAATGGCGGCGGCTATTATCATTATTCCTACTCGGTGGTGCGCGGCTGCGATCGCGTCGTGCCGGTGGACATCTATGTTCCCGGCTGCCCACCCACCGCGGAGGCGTTGCTTTACGGCGTGCTGCAACTACAGAAAAAGATCCATCGCGAGCGGCGTTTCGCGCGCTGACCGGTGAGGCTCGACAGGACGAAGAATGACACAGCCGCTTGAGGCCCTCGGCGAAAAGGTGGCCGCCGCCTTTCCGCAGGACGTGTTGCGCCGCGAGATCGCGCACGACGAGCTGATGGTCGACGTGCGCCGCGAGGCGATCGTGCGCGTGCTGCAATTCCTGCGCGACGATCCGAGCTGCCGGTTCGACGTGTTGGTCGATATCTGCGGTGTCGATTATCCCGAACGCGCCGAACGGCTCGAGGTCGTCTACAACCTTCTGAGCCTGACGCACAATCGCCGCATCCGGCTCAAGGTGACGACCGACGAACTGACGCCGGTGCCGTCGGCGACGTCGGTTTACAGCGCCGCCGGCTGGTGCGAGCGGGAGTGCTGGGATTTGCTCGGCGTCTATTTCGCCGATCATCCCGATCTGCGCCGCATCCTCACCGATTACGGCTTCGAAGGCCATCCGCTGCGCAAGGACTTCCCGCTCACCGGTTATGTCGAGGTGCGCTACGACGAAGAGCAGAAGCGCGTCGTCTACGAGCCGGTTAAGCTCAAGCAGGAATTCCGCAGCTTCGATTTCCTGTCGCCGTGGGAAGGCATGAGCACGATTCTGCCGGGCGACGAGAAGGCCGATGGCCAGGATGGCGCGAAATGAGCGCCGATACGGTGTCGGTTCAACCGGCCATGGCCAACGAAGAGGCCGCGATCAAAAGCTTCACGATGAATTTCGGGCCGCAGCATCCGGCGGCGCACGGCGTGCTGCGCCTGGTGCTGGAGATGGACGGCGAGGTGATCGAGCGTGCCGATCCGCACATCGGCCTGCTGCATCGCGGCACCGAGAAGCTCATCGAGTACAAGACCTATATGCAGGCGACGCCGTACTTCGACCGGCTCGATTACGTCTCGCCGATGTGCCAGGAGCACGCGTTCGCGCTTGCCATCGAAAAGCTGATGGGCATTACGCCGCCGCCGCGCGCGCAATATATCCGCGTGCTCTATTCCGAGATCACCCGCATCCTCAACCATCTCCTCAATCTGACCGCCTTCGCGCTCGACGTCGGCGCGATCACGCCGCTGCTCTGGGGCTTCGAAGAGCGCGAGAAGCTGATGGAATTCTACGAGCGCGCGTCGGGCGCGCGGCTGCACGCCAATTATTTCCGCCCCGGCGGCGTGCACCAGGATCTGTCGCCCGGCCTGCTCGAGGACATCGCCGCCTTCTGCGACCAGTTCCCCAAACGCATCGACGATCTCGAGCAGCTCCTCACCGAGAACCGCATCTTCAAGCAGCGCACCGTCGACATCGGCCGCATGACGCGTGCGCAGGCGATCGATTGGGGCTTCTCCGGTCCGATGCTGCGCGCCTCGGGCGTGCCGTGGGACCTGCGCAAGGCCCAGCCCTACGACGTCTATGCCGAGATGGATTTCGACATCCCGATCGGCAAGAACGGCGATTGCTGGGACCGCTATCTGGTGCGGATGGAAGAGATGCGCCAATCCTTGCGCATCATCAAACAGTGCATCGACCGGATGCCGGCGGGCGCGCACATGATCGACGACCGCAAGGTCTCGCCGCCGCCGCGCGCCGAGATGAAGAGCTCGATGGAAGCGCTCATCCATCACTTCAAGCTCTATACCGAGGGCTATCACGTGCCGGCGGGCGAGACTTATACGGCCGTCGAAGCGCCCAAGGGCGAGTTCGGCGTCTATCTGGTCGCCGACGGCAGCAATAAACCTTATCGCTGCAAGATACGGTCAGCGGGTTTCGCGCATTTGCAGGGCACGGATTTCATGTGCAAGGGCACGCTGCTTGCCGACACCGTCGCCATCATCGGCAGCATGGATATCGTGTTCGGGGAGATCGACCGGTGAGCGCCCTGCGCAAGAAAGCGGCTGTGATGCCGGTCGAAAGCGTTATCCGCGTTCTGCGCGGGCAAAAGATCGTTCTCGACAGCGATCTGGCGACCTTGTACGGCGTCAAACCCATTGCCCTGCGCCAGCAGGTCAAGCGCAATCGCGAGCGTTTTCCCGACGATTTCATGTTCCGTTTGACGGAGGGCGAGGTTGACGCGCTGGTATCACAATTTGTGATACCTTCAAAAGGCCGCCTTGGCGGGCATTTGCCTTATGCCTTTACGCAGGAAGGCATCGCCATGCTGTCGTCGGTTTTGCGCGCGCCGCGCGCCGTGGCGATGAACATCATGATTATGCGGGCCTTCGTCCGCTTGCGCGAATTGGCCGTTGCCCATAAAGACATTGCCGACCGTCTGGCGAAACTTGAACGGGGCCAGCAGCAAACCGCCTCGGTTATCGAGGTTCTGGTCGAGGATATAGATCGCTTGTCGCAGGATATTCGCTGGATCAAAAATCCGCCGCTTCACCCCAAGAGGCGCATAGGTTTTCATACCGGCGGAGAGGATTGAGTTCATGAAAGCATCGTCATCCAAAGCGTCTTTCGCCTTCACGCCCGAAAACCTCGCGCGCGCGAAGGCGATCATCGCCAAATACCCGGCGGGCAGGCAGGCGAGCGCGATGATACCGCTGCTCGACATCGCGCAGCGGCAGAACAAAAACCACCTGTCGCGCGCGGCGATGGATTACGTCGCCGATCTGCTGGAAACGCCGCGCATCAAGGCTTACGAAACCGCGAATTTCTACACGATGTTCAACAAGGAGCCGGTCGGCGAGAGCCTCGTGCAAATCTGCACGACGACGCCGTGCTGGCTGCGCGGCTCGGACGGCATCGAGCATGCCTGCAAGAAAAAACTCGGCATCGGCGCGGGCGAAACGACAGCCGACGGCAAATTTTCGGTGATGAAGGTCGAATGCCTCGGCGCCTGCGTCAACGCGCCGATGGTGCAGATCAACGACGATTTCTATGAGGATTTGACGCCGGAGATTATGGAGAAAATGCTCGACGACCTGAAAGCGGGCAGGAAGCTGCCGCCCGGCTCGCAGACGGGGCGCCGCGGTTCCTGCGCCCAAAACGGCCCGACAAGTCTGAAAGGGAAGGCAGGCTCGAATGCTTGAAGATAAAGACCGCATCTTCACCAACCTGTACGGCTTCGAAGGCTGGGACCTTGCCGCGGCGCGGAAGCGCGGGGTGTGGGACCGCACGGCGGAGCTGATGCAAAAGGGGCAGGCGTGGGTCATCGACGAGATCAAGAATTCAAATTTGCGC
>JAGWIH010000347.1 GCA_028866355.1 Alphaproteobacteria bacterium | reverse complement strand
GGCAGGCCGGTGTATTGCGGCGGGCTGATCCAGATATCGAGCGCGACGGGGACGCCGGCGACGCCGGCGAGCGATATTTCAGGCGTGAGCGCGCGCGCGATACGCGCCGGCGCGTCACGGCCAGCATCGATGGCACCCAGTAACAGCAGCAGGCCGAGCGCGACGCGCAGCGCATAAGGATCGCGACCGACCAGGCCGGCGCGCGGCACGCCGATGCGCAAGCTTCGCGCCGCCGCCGCCATCCGCGCTTGGTGCTCGCGCCACAAGGCCACGGTCGCCGGATCGTCGGTGCTGGTGAGCGTGTCTTCGAGCGCCGCCAGCGGCCGGTGTGCGAGTGCGCTCGCGGTTTCGAGCCGACGGCGCGCATCGTCGCGTGACGGCGGCCGCAACTCACGGACCGCGCCGGCCAGCGCGGTAACCAGCGCGGCGACGAACACCGCCAGCAGCGCCATCGCCGCACCGTCGGGCAGGTACGCCGGAAGATCGAACAGCGCCAGGACGACAAACGCGCCGACGACGAAGGTGACCGGCCACAAAGCCGGCCACAGGCGTTCCCAGGCGAGCGCAAGACGCGCCAATCGCAGTCGCGCGGTGAAACGCGGCCGCGTTTCGGATCGTGTGACAAAATCAGGGCGCTGTCGGTCGCGCAAATCCTTTTCCGTCGTCAGCGCCCGGCAAGCCAGGGCGCCATGCGGTCGCGCGCGAGCAGTTCGTCGTAGCTCGGCCGCTCGCGGATAACCGCGAATTCGCCGCCGCGCACCAGAACTTCCGCAGCCGGCGGACGGGTATTGTAGCTCGAACTCATGACCGCGCCATAGGCTCCCGCCGACAAGATCGCCATCAGATCGCCGGCGCGGAACGGCGGCAACAGCCGGTCGAGCGCGAAGGCATCGCCGGTCTCGCACACCGGTCCGACGACGCTTTGCGTAACCGCCTGGCCGACGCTCTTCGATGCGTGCGCCGGCACGATCTCATGCCACGCGTCGTACAGCGCCGGTCGCAGCAAATCGTTCATCGCCGCGTCGACGATGACGAAGCGCCGGGTCACGCCCTCCTTCATGTAAAGCACGCGCGTCGCCAGAACGCCGGCGTTGCCGACGATGTAGCGTCCGGGCTCGAACGCGAGCTCGACGTCGAGGCCGCGCGTCATCTGCCGGATGACGCCGGCATATTCCTCGATCGTCGGCGGGGTCTCGTCGCGATAGCGGATGCCGATGCCGCCGCCGAAATCGAGCCGCTCGAGCCGAACGCCGCGCGCGGCGAGCACGCGGAACAGCTCGATGACGCGCGAGAAGGCGATTTCGAACGGTCCAAGCGCCGTCAATTGCGAGCCGATATGGACCGCAAGGCCCTTCAACGCGATGCCGGGCAGCGATGCGGCCTCGGCGAAGACGTCCGGCGCGTGCGCCAGGTCGATGCCGAACTTGTTCTCTTTCTTGCCGGTCGTGATCTTGTGATGCGTGCGCGCGTCGACGTCGGGATTGACGCGGATCGCGACCGCGACCGTGCGCCCGGCGCGGTGCGCGACCGCGCTCAGCGCCTCGAGCTCTTCACGCGATTCGACGTTGACCTGATAGACGTCGTGCGCGACCGCGAAGGCGAGCTCGGCCTCAGTCTTGCCGATGCCGGAAAAAACAATGCGATTGCCCGGAATGCCGGCGGCCAAGGCACGGTGGAATTCGCCTTCCGAGACGACGTCGGCGCCGGCGCCGAGCCGGGCCAAGGTTGCAATGACCGAGAGATTCGAATTCGCCTTGACCGAATAGCACAGCCGCGCGGGACGGCCGGCGAAGGCGGCCCCGAAGCGCCGGTATTGCCGCTCGATGGCGTTGGCCGAATACGCATAGAACGGCGTGCCGACCGACGCGGCGATGTGTGCCAGCGTCGTGTCCTCGACGCATAACGCGTCGCCGCGATAGGCGATCTCCGGCGTATCCGGATTCAGGATCGGCGCGCTCACGCGGCAGGCTCGCTCATTGGCTGGGATAATGGCCTGGATAGGTCGGCGGTGGGTTAGACGGCGGCACCGGGTCGTTTTTCTTGCCGCACGCCGCGAGCGGCAGCGCCAGCACGGCGACAACGAGCAGCAATGCGACCAGTCGATTTTTCCTCATCGCTTGCCGGCCTCCTTCCGCTTGCCCAGAAACCG
>JAGWIH010000346.1 GCA_028866355.1 Alphaproteobacteria bacterium | reverse complement strand
AAATGCGGATAGCGGCCCGAACGCGGGATGCTGCGCACGTCGACCAAGCATGTCACACCATGCTCGCGCAACAGCGCGAGAAACTCGTCCAGGCTACGGGTCGAATGGCCGATGGTATAGAGGCTCACGCCGTTTTAGGTGGGCGCGATTCCTCGCCATTCAAGCGCAGCGGCGCGCGGCTTCGTTCGTTATTGAGATGAACGAGACGGCGCAGCAAGCCCATGAAAACCGCCCGCTCGGAGGCTTTGAGCGGCGCCAGAATGGCGTCTTGCACCGCGCCGACGGCGGGCGACGCGGCGGCCAACAGTTTGCGGCCGGCCGCGGTCAATTCGAGCCGTTTGGTGCGGCGATCCTGCGTGCCCGGTTTGCGCCGGATCAGCGCCTTGGTTTCCAGCCGCTCAACCACGTCGGCGATGGTCGAGCGGTCAAGCGCAACGTAATTCGCCAACGTCGTCTGGTCGCATCCCGGATTCTCGCGGATGCCAAGCAGCGCCGCATATTGCAGCGGTGTCAGGTCGTAAGCGCTGGTTTCGGTCATGAACAGCGCGACCGCGATCTGTTGCAGGCGGCGGATGAGATGGCCCGGCGCGGCGTGCAGTTCGAGAATGGCCATAAGGGATTCCTCTAGCACGGCGGCTGGCCGGCGACAACTTGACAGTGTACTGACAATCAGTATTCAATCGAATTTCCGAAGACGACGGCCGCTCGCCGGCATGGGAGGCGCCATGGAATTCGGCATGCAGTTTTTTCCCTGCGTCGGTCCGGAGCAGAAATCCGGCGCGCAATATTTCGACGAGTGCCTGCGCCTCGTCGACAATGCCGACCGTTATGGCTGGGCCCATATCCGCACCGTCGAGCACTATTTCCGGGCCTACGGCGGTTACACGCCGAACCCGATCGTCTTTTTGTCGGCGGCGGCGCAGCGGACCAAAAATGCACGGCTGATCACCGGCGCGGTGTTGCCGATCTTCAACAATCCGCTCAAGCTCGCCGGCGAAATCGGCATGCTGGACGCGATCTCCGGCGGCCGGCTCGAAGTCGGTTTCGCCCGCGCCTTCCTTCCCTACGAGTTCGCCAACTTCAAGGTGAGCGTCAACGAGAGCCGTGAGCGTTTCGCCGAGGGCATGGAACAAGTACGCATCCTGCTCGAGCAGGACACGGCCAGCCATGCGGGAAAATTCCACAGTTTCGAGAACGTCACCTCGCTGCCGCGGCCGACGCAAAAGCCGCGCCCGCCTTTCTGGGTTGCGGCCATCGCCACCCCGGAAAGTTTCGTCGCCGCCGGCAAGGCCGGCCACGCGATCATGGGAATCCCGATGGCCGGCGGAAAGATGCGAGAACTTCTCGGCCTTTATCGCGACGCCTGGAAGCAGGCCGGCCACGCCGGGCGCGGCCGGGTCATGCTCGCCTTCCACATGTACTGCGCCGAAACGCGGCAACAGGCTTTCGAGGTCGCGCGTGATCCGCTGAACCGTTATCTGAAGGCGATCGCCGCCGCGACGGCGGATTGGGGCTCGATGAGTTCCAAGGACTATCCGGGCTACGACAAGATCGCCGAGATCCTGGCCAAGGAAACCATCGACACCCAGGTCAAAAGCGGCGGCGCCTGGATCGGCTCGCCAGGCGAGATCGCCGAGCAGATCACGCGCTACAACGATGAAGTGGGCGGTTTCGAGGTCGCGTCGTTGCAGATCAACTTCAACGACCTGCCGTACGCCGCCGCCGACCGGTCGCTGCGCCTGTTCAGCGAGGTGGTGATGCCCAAATTCGCTGGTCACGGCACCGGAAAGCCCAGCATTTCCGCCAGAAAAACCGGGTAAACTATTTAGAAACCTCTGTGCCTTTAGCGTGCTTTTTAGGGAAGCATGCTGAAGGGGGTTCCAATGCCGAATACCGACACGATCGCAACACGCCGTGGCCGCAGCGCGCGCACCAAGGTCGTTACGCTATCGCTCGACGAGCAGGTGCAGGATTTTCTCGACGCCCGCAACGGCCTGCGCACCTACGACGTGCTTTACGGCAACAGCAGCGACATGCTGCTGCCGCGCCGCCTCGCCACCCGCAAAGGCAAGCGCGCTTAAGCCTTCCGGCCGGGTCTGCTATCCTCGCCGCGCAGAATGCGGCGAGTCCTCCTGGTCATCCTCTGCCTA
>JAGWIH010000041.1 GCA_028866355.1 Alphaproteobacteria bacterium | reverse complement strand
GCGACATCGGCTTTGACCTTCTCGTCGGTGGTGCGCACGTCGGCCATCTCGACCGGATTGAGCGAACCCGCCGCTGCCAGCGCCGTGCGCTGACCGTCGGTGACGCGGTAGAGGCCGCTTTCATCGATTCCCAACGTTGCCACGCTGCGGCCGCCGTCGGTCGGGGTCAGCGTCAAACTCATGGTCTTGCCGTCCGGCAGTGTCAGCTGCACCGGCGAGTCGTCGGGCTGCAGCGATTGCCGCGTCACCGTCAGCGTGTTGCTGTCGATCTTCGCGCGTAGATCGTTTTCTTCGAGCTCGGGCTCCTTCATCAACCAATAGACGATCCGGCGCAGCAGTTCGACCTGCGGCCCGCCGCCCTCATAGCCGCGCGTCCACAGCCACATCTGGTCGGACATGAGCTGCGCGACGCGGCCCTTGCCGACGCGATCGAGCACCAGTAGCGGCTCGTTTTGATACCCGGTCATCACGGTTACGCCACGCTGGGTCTGGGCGCCGATGATGCGGAACCAGCGGCCCCATGGCGGCACGGCGTTGGCCTGCGCCGGCAAGCCGGGCAGATCCTCGGTCACCGGATCGCGCCGCCCGACCGCCGTCACCTGCGGCACGAAGCCATGGTCGAAGACGTCGCCGGTCGGCGCCGCCGGCAGCACGCTGCCGAGCGGCGTGCGATAGAGCGACAGCGGCGTGGCGAAGGACGGGCCGGCGGAAACCAGCAGCGCGCCACCATCGCGCACGTAATCGGCGATGTTTTCGATGTAGGCCTGCGGCAGCACGCTGCGCTGCCGATAGCGATCGAAGATGATCAGGTCGAAACTGTGCAGCTTGACGTCGAACAGCTCGCGGATCGGAAAGGCGATCAGGCTGAGCTCGCGGATCGGCGTGCCGTCCTGCTTTTCCGGTGGGCGCAGGATGGTGAAGTGGATCAAGTCGACCGACGGATCCGATTTGAGGATGTTGCGCCAGGTGCGCTCGTCCTGATTCGGCTCGCCGCTGATCAGCAGCACCTTGAGGCGGTCGCGGACGCCGTTGATGACGAAGGCAGCGCGGTTGTTTTCGAGCGTCAGCTCGTGCGGTCCGGCGTTGACCGACAGCTCGACCACGTTGGGGCCGCCGTGGTCGATGTCGACCGGCACGTTGACGTCGCTGCCGACCGGCACCGTCCGGATCGTCGGCAGACCGCCGTCCTTGCGGATGGTGAGTTGCGCCTCGCCGGCGGCCTTGGTCGCGGGCAGGTCCTCGACCCGCACGGTCAGCGCCACCGTCTTGCCGACCAGCCCGAACTTCGGCGCATTGCGCACGTCGAGCCACCGGTCGGCTTCGCCCGGCTGGCCGGTGAGCAGAAGGTGGAGCGGCGCGTCGAACGCCAGCCGTTGCGGCGGCGGCATGTCGTGGACCTGGCCGTCGGTGATCAGGATCGCGCCGGCAATGCGCTGGCGCGGCACGTCGGCCAGCGCGTGGTTCAACGCGGTATAGAGCTGGGTTCCCTGATCGACCAAAGGCGACGCGGGATCGGGCGCGCCGGCATGCACCACGCGCACGTCGAGACCCGGTACACGCGCCAGTTGATCGGTGACGGCTTGGAGCGCCGTCGCTGCGTACTGCTGCCGCTGGCCGATGCGCATGCTTTGCGAATCATCGACGATCACGGCGGCGACGTCGTGCTCCGGCGTGCGCGTTTCCTTGACCAGCGATGGATTGATCACGATCGCCGCCAGCGCGAGGCAGGCGAGCAACCGCCAGATGGTGCCGCGGGCGCGCCGCCAGGCGCCGAACACGATCAACAGAGCGGCCGCGATGGCGAAGGCGCCGATCGCCCACCACGGCAACAGCGGCGATGTGGCGAGGCCCCAACCGATCATTGTCCCAACCGTTCGAGAATCGCCGGCACGTGGACTTGATCGCTCTTGTAGTTGCCGGTCAGCGCGTACATCACCAGGTTGACGCCGAAGCGATAGGCGATCTCGCGTTGCGGCTCGCCGCCGGGCACGACGGCATAGAGCGGCACGCCGTTGGCGTCGGTCGCCCAGGCGCCGGCCCATTCATTACCGCCGACGATGACGCTCGACACGCCGTCGTTGACCGCGTCTGCCGTCGGTTCGACCCAAAGCTCGCCGCCGTTCCAGCGACCGGGAAAATTCTCCAGCAAGTAGAACGACCGCGTCAGCACGTGGTCGGGCGGCAACGGCACCAGCGGCGGAATCGTCAGGCCGGCGGCCAGCCGCTTCAGGCGCGCTTGTGCCGCGGCGGCGCTGAAGTCGTTCGGCTGCTCTTGGTCGCGCGTGTCGAACAGGATGATGCCGCCGGTGTTCAGATAATGTTGCACGCGCGCGACCGCTTGTGGCGATAAGGCGCGTTCACCGTCGACCACCGGCCAATAGAGCAAGGGAAAGAACACCAGATCGTCGGTTTCGGGATCGACGCTCATCGGCGCGGCCGCTTCGACGGCCGTGCGTTCGTTCAGGACATGCGCCAGGCCCACAAGCCCGGCCTTGGACTCGGCATCGACATCGGGAACGCCGGTCCGCACATAGGCGAGGTGGAACTGACTGGCGCCGGCGATCGCTGCGGCGTCGTTGCCGGCGGCGTGCGCAATCGGCGCGCTCATCAGCACCGCCCCGAAGGCGATTGCGCCCGCCGCCGCGCCGGCGCGCCATTTGATTCGCGGCAACAGGCCGCGCAGCGCGAGACCGATGATGAAATCGGCGAGCATCAGCAACAAGGCGATAGCCAACAGCGGCGGCCGGAAATCGACCTCGGTGCTGCGCGTGAAATTTTCGCGGCGGACGCCGGCCGGCAACGCCGGCAGCGGCGCGAAATGCGTCACCGCTGGCGCCAGGTTCAGCGCGACGCGCACATCGGCGGTGCCATAGAAGCCAGGCGGATAGCGCGGTCCGGCGACCGTCTTGGCGGCGGCCCCGGCGGAAATGGTGGCCGCCGTGGCCGGCGCCGCGTGCAGCCGGCCGAAGCCGTCGAGGGTTTCGACCGGCGGCAGCGGCTTATCGCTCGTGCCCGAGATGCCCTGACTAACGGCCACGACGCGGCGGAGCATCTCCACCATCAATCCCGACATCGCCAGGTTCGACCATTCCGGATCGGCAGTCGTATGCACCAGAACGAGCCAGCCTTTGCCGTGTTTCGCCGCCGTGACCAGCGGCGTGCCGTCGGCAAGCCGTGCCCAGGTTTTTTGCGCGAGGTCGACTGTGGGCTCGGCCAACACCTGCCGCGACACGGTAACGTCGTCGGGAATCGTCAGGCCGGCGAATGGGCTGTCGGCGGCGAACGGCGCGAGTTTCGCCGGTTTCTCCCACGATAGGGCGCCGCCGAGCGTGCGGTCGCCGCTACGCAGACGCACCGGCAGCAGCGCATCGTCGGGCTTGGCCGCCAAATGCGGACCGGCGAAGCGTACGACAGTGCCGCCTTTGTCGAGCCATCCGCTGATCGCTTGGCGATCGCCGTCGCTCAGCGCCGCACCATCCGGCAACGCGAGCACGGCAATGCCCCCTTTGATCAAGGTGGCGACGTCGCCGGTCCGCACCTCGCTGAACGGCGACAGGGCCTTGTCGAGATAATAGGCGCCGCTCAAGAGCGGCTGCGCCGCGTCACGGTGGGCGACGATGCCGACCGGCCGCCGTTTCCAGCGCTCATCGAGCAGCAGAGCGGCGCCGGCCGAGGCTTCGTTCTCGATCGCGATCGAGGCAACCCGGTTGCGCAGCTCGGTCGGCATCGGGATGTGTGCGACGATCGAGCCTTGGCCGGCGGGAACAGTCACCACGCGACGCGCCAGCAACCGTCCGTCTTCACCGAGCGCACGCAGCGTCAGCGTTTCGGGCAGGCTGGGGTCGGCGCGCTCGACGGTCGCCGTCAGGTCCTGGTCGTCGGCATCCGCCGGCGCCAACAGGCGCGGCAACGCGTTGCCGTCGGCGCCCATCACCGTCACCGGTCCAAGGCGAACGAGGCCGGCGGCGAAAGCCGCGGCATCGCCGCCGTCGAGTCCGTCGCTCAACCAGACGATCTCGGCCGCGTGCGACAGGCCCAGCCGCTGGAGTCGTGCGAGCGCCTGGGTGCGATCGTCCGGCCACGGCAGCGGCTGCAAGTTTGCGGCTGCCGCTCGCGCGTCGGCGGGGCGGAGCAACGACAATTCGCTCGCGGCGCGGCCGCCGGGCGGATCGGCGGTGCCGACAAGCACGATCTCGCGGTCTTCGCGTGCGGCCTGGTCGATCAGCCGGTCGAGCGCGGCGCGCATGTCGTCCCAGTGCCGCGCCGCGCCCCAGCCGTCGTCGACCGCGAAGACGACGGGGCCTGTCGCGGCAATCGGCGTGCGTGGATTGAGCAGCGGCTGCGCCAACGCCAGGATGACGACCGTGATCAGCACCATGCGGAGAAGGATGAGCCACAGCGGCGTTTTCGCCGGCGTTTCCTCGGGCGGCGCCATGCCCAGCATCAGGCGCAGCGCCGGGAAGCGGATGCGCTTCGGCGCCGGCGGCGTTACGCGCAACAGCCACCACAGCACCGGCAGCGCCGCCAATCCGGCCAATAGCCATGGCGCGGCGAACGCGATGGAGCCGAGCGACAGCATCCGCTAGCGCTCCGCCAAGATCTGGTAGAGACCGAGCAGCGCATGTTGCGGCGACTGGTCGGTGCGGTGCGTCGCAAAGGTCCAGCCAACGCCGCGCGTCAGCGCCGCCAATCCGTCGCGGTGCCGTCGCAGGCGCTCGGCATAGCCGGCGCGGATCGATTCGACGCGGCTGATCAACAAGGAATTCTCGTCTTCCAGGCCTTCGAAACGCACGCGGCCGGCGAAGGGCAGGCTTTCCTCGGCCGGGTCGAGAATTTGCAACAAATGTCCCTTGAGACCGGCATCGGCATAACGCAGGACCAACGCCGCCGTCGCTTCGAGCGGCGCCAGCAGGTCGCCGATCCAGATCACTTGGCCGTGGCGCGGCAGTTTCTCGTAAGTCGGCAGGTCGGATGCGGTCGCGCCGCGTTCGAGCAACAGCGCGAGGCGATCGAGCGCCGTGCGGCCATAACCGGGCGTCAAGCCCGAGCCCATCAATGTCACCCGCTCGCCGCCGCGCACCAGCAGCGACGCCAACGCCAGCGTCAGCAGATCGGCACGTTCGCGTTTAGTCGGTAAATTGACGTTCGAGGCGTAATCCATCGAACCCGATCCGTCGCGCCAGAGATAGACGCTTTGGGCCGCCTCCCATTCGGTCTCGCGCACGTAGACCTGCTGTGTCTTGGCGGTTTCGCGCCAATCGATGCGCGTCACCGGATCGCCCGGCTCGTATTGGCGGAATTGCCAGAAAGTCTCTCCTTGGCCGGTGCGCCGGCGGCCGTGCGTGCCCTGCACGACGGCGGCGGCCACGCGCTCGGCGGCAATCAGCAACGGCGGCAGCGCGAGCGAGGCTGCTTCGGCGCGGTGACGCAGCGCCGGCCCGGCCATCAGCGCAACGGATCCAGCAGCCGGTCGATCACCTGCGCCGTGCTCACCCCGTCGGCGCGCGCGGCGAAGGTCAGCGCCATGCGGTGACGCAGCACCGGATGAGCGAGGGCCAAGACGTCGTCGATCGACGGCGCCAGCCGCCCGTCGAGCAGGGCGCGCGCCCGGACCGCCAGCATCAAGGCTTGGCTGGCGCGCGGGCCCGGACCCCAGGCGATATGCGTCCGCGCCGCGTCGGCGGCGCCGTCGTCCGGACGGCCCGAGCGCACCAGCGTCAAGATCGCGTCGACGACGCTGTCGCCGACCGGCACGCGGCGCACCAGCCGCTGCGCCGCCAACAGCTCGGCGGCGTTGAGTACCGGCGCGGCTTCGTCCTCGGCGACGCCGGTGGTCGCGATCAGCATGCGCCGCTCGGATTCACGGTCGGGATAGTTGACGTCGATTTGCAGGAGGAACCGGTCGAGTTGCGCCTCGGGGAGCGGATAGGTGCCTTCCTGCTCGAGCGGGTTTTGCGTCGCCAGCACATGGAACGGCTTGGGCAGCGGATGATATTGGCCGGCGACCGAGACGCGGCCTTCCTGCATCGCCTGCAGCAGCGCCGATTGCGTACGCGGGCTGGCGCGGTTGATTTCGTCGGCCATCAACAGCTGGCAGAACACCGGCCCGGCAATGAATCGGAAGCCGCGCCGGCCGCTCTCGCTTTCTTCAAGCACTTCCGAACCGATGATGTCAGCCGGCATCAGATCGGGCGTGCACTGGACGCGTTTATCGTCGAGCGCCAGCACCGTGCCGAGCGTTTCGACCAGGCGC
Organism: Alphaproteobacteria bacterium; assembly: GCA_028866355.1. Taxonomy (GTDB): domain Bacteria; phylum Pseudomonadota; class Alphaproteobacteria; order ATCC43930; family CGMCC-115725; genus REEB95. The sequence goes on along the minus strand of JAGWIH010000041.1, from coordinate 5,190 downwards.
GTCTTCGCCAACCCTGGCACGCCGATCAGCAGCGCATGGCCGCCGGCGAGCAGAGTGATCAACGCTTGATCGACGACCTCGGCCTGCCCGAAGATGACGCGGCCGATGCGGTGTCGCACGGCGGCGAGACGCGCGCCGAGCGCTTCGATGTCGCGCGCGAGATCATTGCCGGCAGCGGCGATCGAATCGGTGGCGGTCAACGGACGCTCCTGTTGCGGACGCGGGTGGTCATGGACAAAGCCTCGTCTCTCGCGCTCGAACGATTGGCGGCGGATGCCGCAAGGCCGCCGCTGGCCGATGCCGTCCGGCGCGATTGCGGTGATTTTGACATCCGCATCGGCCGCGATGGTAGCTGGTTCTATCGCGGCTCATCAATCCACCGTATGGCGCTGGTCCGTCTGTTCAGCCGCGCGCTCGAGCGCGACGCGACAGGGCAATATTGGCTGACGACACCCGCCGAACGCGGTCGTATCGCGGTCGATGACGTGCCATTCGTCGCCGTGTCGCTCGAGGTCGCAGATTCCGGCACACGGCAGCGGCTGATCTTCCGCACCAATGTTGACGAGATTGTGATCCTCGATGCGGCGCATCCGCTCCGGATCGCCGAGGATCGGATGACGCGCACGCCGGTGCCCTATATCCTGGTGCGTGACGGGCTGGAAGCCCGCATAGCGCGGCCTGTATTCTACGACCTGGTGGAATTGGGCCGCGAAGAACGGTTCGGGGGCGAAACGGAATTCGGCGTATGGAGCAGCGCGAGATTCTTTCCGCTCGGCAAGATCGGACCGGCGGACTGACGGCCGCGTCGGTGCGCACGCGCTTCGGCGCCTATCGGCCGGGAATGCGCTCGTTCGACAGCGAGAAGGTGCGCGGCGACCACGTGTTGAGTCCCGACACGAAGCTGCCGCCTGGGTTGCGGCCGGCGGCGGTGCTTGTGCCGATCGTCGACCGCCCGATCGGGCTCAGCGTGCTTCTGACGCAACGCCACGAGAAGCTGACCGCGCACGCGGGGCAGGTCTCGCTGCCCGGCGGTCGGATCGAGCCGACCGACGCCGATGCGGTGGCCGCGGCGTTGCGCGAAACGCGCGAAGAGATCGGCCTGATGGCCGATCGCATCGAAGTCATCGGCCGTCTCGACACTTATATCACCGGCACGGGATTCGAGATTATCCCGATCGTCGCGTTGCTGGCGCCGCCGCTGCCGCTGATGCCCGATCCAGGCGAAGTGACGGAGATTTTCGAGGTGCCGCTGACGTTGGTCGCCGACCGCGCCAACTACCGGCAGGAAACGCGCGAGCTCAAGAACGGCGTGCGCACCTATTTCGTGCTGACGCACGGCAGCCGGTATATCTGGGGCGCGACCGCCGGCATCCTGATCAACCTCGCCGAGGTGCTGGCGACGTGAGCACGCCATGATCCGGGTGGCGCTCACCATCCTGTTGCCGCTGCTCGCCCCGACCGCGATCTATTTTCTCTGGCTCTCCACGCTGGGTCGGGCCGCCGAACGCAGCACGCCGTGGACCTGGCTCATTGTCGGCGGTCTAGTCGCGGCGGGTGTCGCCTTGGTGGTTGTCGGCGTCGGCACCGGCGGCAATCAGGCGGGATCGTACGTACCGCCCCATGTCGAAGATGGTCATGTCGTGCCCGGCCAGATCGCGCCGCCGGGATCGCGTTGATGGCCCGTCCGGTTCGCACGATAAAGCCGCGTCCGTGGATGCGCGACGCCGCGACGCGGCAGGTGATGCGCGCCCTGACGGCGGCCGATGCCGAGCCGCGATTTGTCGGCGGCGCGGTGCGCGACGCGCTGCTCGGCCGGTTGCCGCGCGAGATCGATATCGCCACACCGCTCGAACCCGACGCGGTGATGCGGTTGCTGAGCGCGGCCGGGATTCGCGCCGTGCCGACCGGCATCGCGCACGGCACGGTGACGGCGGCGACGCCCAAGCGGAATTTCGAGATCACGACGCTGCGCCGCGATGTCGAGACCGACGGTCGGCACGCCAAGGTCGCCTTCGGCGTCGACTGGGCCGCCGATGCCCAGCGCCGCGATTTCACGATGAATGCGCTGTCGCTCGATCGCCAAGGCCGGCTCTATGACGACGTCGGCGGCCTTGCTGATCTCAAGGCCGGCTGCGTGCGTTTTGTCGGCGATCCGGCGGCGCGCATCCGCGAGGATGTGCTGCGACTGCTGCGCTATTACCGCTTCTTCGCATATTACGGCAAAGGCAGCGGCGACCGGGCCGCGCGCGCCGCCTGCCGCGCCGCCGCCCATTTGCTGCCGACCTTGTCCGCCGAGCGGATCACCGCCGAATTTTTGAAGCTTCTCTCGGCGCCGGATCCGCTGCCGGCGTTGCGCATGATGCAGACCGACGGCGTTCTCAACACGATGTTGCCGGAAAATGTCGGTTTGGTGCGGCTTCGTCGCCTGGTTGTGCTCGAGCCCGCCGCTGATCCGATCCGGCGCCTTGCGGCCCTGATCCCGCGCGATGCCGGCACGGTCGCGGACCGGTTCAAGCTGTCGGGCGCCCAGCGCGAGCGCCTCGAAGCGGTACTCATCAAGCCGGCGGCCGCGCTCCGCGCCGATCGCGTGGCCCAACGCCGCGCGCTCTATTGCTGGGGATCGTCGATCTATGCCGATCGCGTGTTGTTGGCTGCCGCTGCGCGGCCACGGCCACATGGCGTGCGCAAGCTGTTGCGGCTGGCGCAAAGTTGGAAAAGCCCGCGCTTTCCGCTGCGCGGCCGCGATCTGCTCGCCGCCGGCGTCGCGCCCGGACCGGAGGTCGGCGTGTTGCTCGCAGCGCTCGAAGCGTGGTGGATCAAGGGTGATTTCCGCGCCACGGCGGCGCAATGCCGCGCCGAGCTGCGACGGCGGCTGGAGCGGGCGGCCTAGTGCCGGCGCTGCCGCGCCTGCTTCCCACCGGTGTTTCGCCGGCCGCGACGCCGCTTTATTGGGCGCGTGGCCTGCGCGCCTTCGCCGACGGCTATGTCAGCTTGCTGCTGCCGGTTTATCTCAAGGCGCTCGGCTTCGGCGCTTTCCAGATCGGACTGATCACCGCGACGACGCTGATCGGCTCGGCGGCGGCGACCATCATCGTCGGCTTCACCGCCCATCGGTATGGCCGCCGTTCGCTGCTGGTGATCGCGACGCTGCTGATGATCGGCACCGGCATCGGCTTCGTCGCCGCCCGACAGTTCTGGCCGCTGATGATCGTCGCTTTTATCGGCACGCTCAATCCGTCGCCGAGCGACGTCAGCCTGTTCCTGCCGCTGGAGCAGGCGCTGCTCGCCGAAGCCGCGTCGGCCAAAGCGCGCGTCAACGCCTTCGTGCTTTATAGCCTGATCGGCTCGCTGGTCGGCGCGCTTGGCTCGCTGGCGGCCGGCTTGCCCGATCTCATTCACGGCTGGCTGGGTCTCGATGCGATCGACGCCTTGCGCTGCATGTTCGGTCTCTACGCGCTGCTCGGCCTGGCGACCTATCACCTTTATCGCCGCTTGCCGGCAAGCCTCGACGCCAAGCCCGACAAGCCGGCGCCGCCGCTCGGTCCATCGCGCAACGTGGTCTTCGGCCTGGCGGCGCTGTTCAGCCTCGATGCCTTCGGCGGCGGGCTGGTGGTGCAATCGCTGCTTGCGCTCTGGCTGTTCGAGCGCTTCGGTCTGTCGCTGACGGTCGCCGGCACGATCTTCTTCTGGAGCGGCCTCGCGTCGGCCGCGTCGTTCGTCGCGGCCGGCCGTCTCGCCAAGCGCATCGGCCTGATCAATACGATGGTGTTCACGCATTTCCCGTCGAACTTGTGCCTGATCGCGATGGCCTTCACGCCCAAGCTGTGGCTGGTGGTGGCGCTGTGGGTGGTGCGTTGCGCGCTGTCGCAGATGGATGTGCCGGCACGCAGCAGCTATGTCATGGCGGTGGTGACGCCGGCCGAACGCGCGGCGGCCGCCAGCGTCACCGCCGTGCCGCGCAGCCTGGTCGCCGCGGTGGCGCCGGCGCTGGCCGGCTGGCTGCTGGCGTTGACGCCCTTCGGCTGGCCGGTGCTGATCGCCGGCGGACTGAAAGGAATCTACGATGTGCTGCTGCTCGCCTGTTTCGGCCGGCGCAAGCCGCCGGAAGAAAGCGAATGACTCTCAGGGCCACTTCACCGCCGGTGGCAGCGACATCAGGATGGCTTCGACATTGCCGCCGGTCTTGAGGCCGAAAAGCGTGCCGCGGTCGTAGAGCAAATTGAATTCGACGTAGCGGCCGCGCTTCACCAGCTGCGCCTGACGCTGCTCGCTAGTCCACGGCCGCAGCATGTTCCGCCGCACCAGCCGCGGATAAATGCGCAGAAAGGCCTCGCCGACGGCGCGCGTAAAGGCGAAATCGCGGTTCCAGTCGCCGCTCGCCAGATCGTCGTAGAAGATGCCGCCAACGCCGCGCGGCTCGTTGCGGTGCTTCAAAAAGAAATACTCGTCGCACCACGCCGTGAAGCGCGGGTAATAGGCCGGGTCGTGCGCCGTGCACGCGGCTTCGAGCGCGGCGTGGAAATCGCGTGTGTCGGATTCCTCGGGAAACACCGGCGTCAAATCGGCGCCGCCGCCAAACCATGCCTTGGTCGTGCGGATGTGCCGCGTGTTGAGATGTGCCGCCGGCACCAGGGGCGAGCGCGGATGCGCGACCAGCGAAATGCCGGCCGCCCAGAAACGCGGATCGTTCGCGGCGCCGGGAATTTGCGCGCGGAATTCGGGCGAGAACGCGCCCCACACCGTCGAGACGTTGACACCGGCTTTCTCGAACACGCTGCCGTGCATCAGCGCCATCGTGCCGCCACCGCCGCCCTCGCGTTGCCACGGCGTGCGCACGAAGCGGCCGGCCGCGCCTTCCTCGGGCCGCGCCGAGGCGTATTCGTCCTCGATTGCTTCGAACACGGCGCACAGCCGGTCGCGCAATTCCTCGAACCAGCGCGTGGCCTCGGCCTGTTGCTGCGCCGCGTCGGTCATGGCGACGTCTCGGGCAGCAACGCCGTCTGCCGCAGCGCTTCGCCGAGCACCAGGGACGCGGCAAGCGCGACGTTGAGCGAGCGCAAGCCCGGCCGCATCGGAATCAGCACGCTGGCGTCCACGGCATCGGCAACCTCCGGCGGGACGCCCGCGGTCTCGCGTCCGAGCAGGAGCACGTCGTCGCGGGCGAAGGCGAAGCGATGATAGGGGAGGCGG
>JAGWIH010000040.1 GCA_028866355.1 Alphaproteobacteria bacterium | reverse complement strand
GATAAAGATCTCGTGTGGTCGGGGCCAAGCGTCTCCAGTTACGGAAGATACACTGGCACGCCGTGGATTTCCTACTGTCGACGAATTTAGGCTATTGCTGCGATTGCTGGGTTGACGCCACTTTTGTGCCGACCTCACCCAGGTTTTTGAACACGAATGTGACCAGAAGGCTAACGCCCGGATGAAGGTCACCAACCTGCACGCCGGATTGCTGGAGCGACGTGGTGATCGCGAAACAATCGTCGCGGTACGTCAGGTCGACCCCCGAGTAGATGGTATTGCCACCCTCACTGATGTTACGGGTGTCGTGAACGCCGAGGAACCAATATTGTGTCAAAGCCGTAGATACGGCGATGCTAATCTGATCGCCGATCTCCAAGGGCGAGGTCAGGCCGGGTATCGATTTGAACGAAATGAATGATCCGCTCACGCGCAGATTGGCCGGCCCCGTCGAAAAACCCGTTTCCTGTCGACGCATAGCCAAAGTCGCGTGATCGAGCCGCATGCGATAGTACAAGTCGAGAAACGTCGACGGCGAGAGCAGTAAGCCGCCTACGACGTCGGACATCTGATTTTCAAGGCCGCTGCCGATATCGAACGGGCCGCTCTTTTCCAACCGGTAGCTTTGGCCGATCAAGATGCTGCTGCTGCCGTACTCGGCATTGTAGATGCCAGTGTGTAGGCCGTAATCGACACGTTGTCCGCTGTCGACACGGTCGTAACCCGGCAGCCGGTCCGGCCGAAATAGGCTGGTCTCGTCGAATTCGAAACCTCCGCTGTCCTCGTTGGGAATGATCGCCGGATTGCCGCCGTTGGGCGCGGCGATGAATCCGGCCATCGGCTCAATCACCTCGTTGGAGGCGCCGTCGCGGCGAACCCACGGATAACGCCACAGCAGCGCGCCTTGCGGAAACGCGCGGCCCGCAGTGCCAGAATGAAGCACTTGCGCGTTCGGGGTCGACTGCACGTTATCGGTATCGTAACCGTCGGCGCGCAAGGACATCGACAACTGATATCGATCGCCGAGCGGCCCATCGAACGGCAACCGCCAATCCGCTTTGGTCACAATGCGCCGCATATTGGGGCCGCTATGGCGTTCGAGGTTGAGGGTGTTGCCGGTCAATTCAAGGCGGCCGCCGATGGGATCGGCCGGGCTCGTCCAATCGTAACTCGCGATCGGCGCGACAATCGGCTGGATGCCATCGCCTACCAATGTGTTCAGACTTTGGAACGAATAGGCGCTGATATTGCCGTAACTGCGCGGTCCGAAATCTTCCGCATAAACCTGGCTGGTGAGGAAGTTGCTCGGTAGCCCGAAGCCATACGGCAGGTGATATTTGAGGAGATAAGCCTGGTCGGATACGCGCTGGACATTAAAGCCCGTGCGCCAGTCGTTGGTGAGATCGAACCTGCCGGCACCGAAGAGATGGCCGCGGACCGATGTGTTCGTATTGGTGGTCGTCGGCACGCCGAGCGGACCGGTTGTAACCGGAGCATCGCCGGCCTCGATGCTACCGTCGATATCGAGTCGCCCGAAACCCCAAGCTTGCCTGTATTCGCCGTCGAGGACGTCACCGGCGTCGCTCGTCACCGTCGGGCGGATGGTGAGGTCTTTGTCCGGCCCAATCGCCCAGAAATAGGGCTGCGTGATATGAACGCCGAGCGTACCGCCGGCGCCAAAAGTCGGCGGCAGGAAGCCGGACGCCCGCTTCACCGACGGATCGGGATGGGAGAAATACGGCGAATAGAAGATGGGCCAGCCGTCGAGCTCCATGGTGGCATCGTGGTACTCGACGAGTTGTTGCTGTTTGTCGTGGACGACACGTGCGGCCTCGATCTGCCACACGGGCGGCTTCGACGGGTCCTTGGCGCATAACTCGCAAGGCGAATATACGCCGCGCCGCATCTCCGTCCGGTTCCCTTCGACGCGGCGGCCGGTGTTCGCCGCAAGGCGCGACCCGTCTGAAAGTAGAATGCGAACGTCCTTGATGAAGCCTTCGCGCATGTTGTCGTGCAACTCCATATAGTCGGAGAACACGATGTCGCCACCTGGCTGCAACAGACTGACATGCCCCGACGCCGTGACGGTATCGGTGCGCTGGTTGTAGGTGACGGTATCCGCGAGAAGAATCTGGTCGGATTGATCGAGCTCGACATGGCCACGGGCGACCGTCAGGCCGAGATCCTGGTCGTATTCCACCTGGTCGGCTTGGAAGAGGATCGGCTTGTTTGACGCATGCGCGGCGTTTTGCGCAGCCGCGGGCGCTGCCGCAGCGACAAGCGCGGCGACGCCCATAATCCCGGCGAACGACTTCCCCCCACTCATACCCTCAGCCGTCTTCGAGATGCAGCAGTAGGCTGACTCCGACAAGCCAGGATACCCCGGCCGGCGTCCAGGCCGCGAGCATTGTCGGAATGGTTGCCGACAGTCCGAGGGCGAATACGATATCCGACAGGAAATAGAGCAGGAACCCGCTGGCGATGCCCACGGCAATCATCAGTGTCGCGCCGCCGGCGCGTTGCATACGCAGGCTGAAGCTGGCGGCGATCAGGACCATGGCCGCCAACAAGAGAGGCCTCGCCAACAGCGTATCGAAATAAAGCTGATGGCGTTGCGACGAGAAGCCGGACGCCTCGAGCAGGCGAATGAAGCCTGGCAGCTCCCAGAACGACATGGTTTCCGGCGGTGCGAAGCTGTCCTGGATCTTGGCCGGTGTCAGGTTGGTTGGAATGGTCAGCTCGGCGAATTGCTGCGGCTGGCCGTTCGGCGACCAGTCGGTGCCATCGCGCACCGTCCAGACGCCCGATCCGAGCGTCGCCTGCTGCGCATCGATCCGACGCTCGAGGAGCGTGTCGTGCGCCAGGAAGAGGAACATGACATCGTGCAGCGCGCGTTGTGGCAGCACGAACCGCTCGGCGTGAACGATCGACGGATTGCCCTTGTTGTCGCTCTGGCGCAGCCAAAGGCCGGTGCTCGATAGCGCGAATTGCGGGTTTCCTCCCAGGACGCGGTTTTGCAGAGTTTCGTAAGTCGCCTGCGTGACCGACGCGATCGGGTTGAACAAGGTGACCGAGAGAACGCCGATTAGGAATGCGCCCGCGAGCGGCGGCGCGACGAATTGCCAAGCCGAAATTCCCGAAGCACGCGCGACGACAAGCTCATGGCTCCGCGTCAGCCGCCAGAACACCATCATGGTGCCGAACAGAACGGCGAATGGCAGAACCTGCTGCGCCATATAGGGCTGTTTGAGCAACGCGAGTTTCAGCAGCACCAGCAACGTGACGTCGGCTTTGGTGCCCGCGCGGCGGATCAGTTCGACGTAGTCGAGCATGAACACGATCGCCATCATCGTCAGGAAGACGCCGAAGAACCAGATCAGGAACTGGTGCGCGATGTAACGGAAAAGCGTCTTCCAGGGCGACATCGCCGCTACCGGGGCACGCGCTGGGCAAAGTATCCGGCCGGCAGCGGCGCGCCGGCCGAGCGCCAACAGAGCCACAGCGCCGCGAGGAACGGCCCGATGGCGTTGGCGTAGATAAGCGGAATGACCGTCAAGGTGCTGCGCGCCAGATTGGTCAGGCCGACATCGACGATCTCCATCGCCAAGGCGGCGGCGACGGCGATGAGGATGCGGCGCGCTTGGCCGCGCCGATTGAATTCGCCCGGCAGCAGGCACAGAATCGGAATGGCCGCCATCGACAGCGCCATCAACGGGCCGGCGAGCCGCATGTTGAGCTCGACCAGGAGCGCCCGATTGTTGAGATTATCAAGCAACACGCCCAGATAAAGCTCGTCAGGCTGGCGGTCGCGCAGCGTCGGCGCATTTTGTATTTCCGACAGGTCGAGCGTGTAGCTTTTGAACGACAGCGACGATAGCTTGCCGGTGAGGCGATCGAATATTTGGCGCGTCCCGTTCACCATCAGGATGCGTGGCCCCTCCGGCGTTTCGACGAGCGCGCCACGCTCGGCCGTTATCGTGATCGGTTTGTCTTTGTCGGTCGTATTTTCGATCAGCAAACCGAGCAGATCGCCTTTGGAATCTCGCTCTTTGACATAGACCATCAGCGTGTCCGACAGCGTGTTGAACACACCCTCCTGGATGAGAGCCGTGGCGAACTTGTTGCGGATCTCGAATTGCAGATCCTTGAACGCTCGATTGGATGCCGGCAGGAAATAGAAGGCCATGGCATAGAGCGTGATCATGCCAGCGGCGCCGATCAGCAGCGCCGGCTTGGCTAGCGCCCACTGGCTCATGCCCGAAGCGCGCATAACCACGAGTTCGCTTTCGGCGATGAGCTTCGCATAGACGAAGACAAGCGCGGCGAACACTGCGATCGGCAGAACGACCTCGACGAAGCGCGGCAAGAGCAAGGTTGCCAGATAGAGGAAAAGCCCAATCGAGAGTCCACGATTAACGATCAGGTCGACGAGGCGTAGCGACTGCAAAAGCCACACTGCCGCGCTGAAGATGACGCCGACCGAAAGCGTCACGATCAGGGCTTGGCGGAACACATACCAGGTCATCCGGTCCATGACGCGCGATTATAGGTGCGGCGCGCCTTCGGCCATAGCGGGAATTGCCGCGTCCGCGCGATGGATTAGGCGATTCGTCGGCCGGGCTAAGTGACTTGCGGGCGAACCGATGGCATGGAAATCTCCCGGCGCGTGGCGAATGGAGATTCGGTGTCGGATCGGGGCGGGATCGATTTTGCGGACATGCCGTTCCGCGTCTTTGCCGCCGCGTTCGCGGCCTTGCTGTTGATCGCCTGCATTCCGCTGTTTCTGACTCCGCTACCGCCGCTCGTCGACTATCCGAACCATCTTGCGCGCATGCATGTGCTCGCCGCCTTGAGCGGCTCGCCGACACTGCGGCAATTCTACGCGCTGGCGTGGCGGCCTCTGCCCGACCTGGCCATGGATGTGCTCGTTCCGCCGCTGCTCGGTGTGATGTCGTTGTCGACCGCCGGCAAATTGTTTCTCGTCGCAACGTATTTTTCGTCAACGGGCGGCGTCGCCGTGCTTCATCGCGCGTTGCAGGGACGCTGGTCGGCGTGGTCGCTGACGGCGTTTCTGCTGGTTTACAACCGATTGTTGCTGTGGGGCTTCATCAATTTCCTATTCGGTCTGGGTTTGGCGTTCTGCGCTCTTGCCGGCTGGATTGCATTGCGCGAACGCGGTATCGCCGTACGGCTGGGCTTCGGCGTGCTCGCAGCGCTGACCGTCTATTTCGCGCATCTGATGGCGTTCGGCATCTTCGGCGCGATGGTGGCCGGCTACGAGGCCGGCCGACTATGGCGCGACCGCGAGGCGGCCGCCGGGGCCGTGCTTGTGCTGCTCTTGTCTTTTCTGCCGAGTCTGGTGCTGTTCGCGGCGGCGTTCGTGCCGTTGCACGTGGCGACGGCGATCGGATCAGGCATTCGCTTCGCGCGGCCGGTCCGCAAGCTCGATCTGCCTTTCAGCGTCTTCGACCTCTATAGCCGACCGTTCGATATCGCCTGTTTCGCCTTGGCGGTGATCGGCGCCGCGTTTGCCTACTGGCGGGGGTGGTTGCGTGTCGCGTCGGCGGCTGCGGCGCCGCTGGTGGTTCTCGCATTGCTTTATGTCGTGATGCCCGACACGCTATTCGGCGCCACCGGCGCCGATCGTCGCATGCCGCTCGCGATGGCGTTGCTGCTGATCGGGGGCAGTGCCTGGCAGACGCCGTTTGCGCGCCAAGGGCGGCTATTTCTTTCCGCTGCCTTCGTCTTGTTCGCGTTGCGGTTGGGCGTCGTCGCTGCCGTGTGGCAGGGCAGCGGCGCACTTTATGCCGATCTACTGGCTGGCCTTGACTCGTTGCCGGTTGGCGCGCCCGTCGCGGTTGCATTCGCCGACGCCGAAGTCAATGTCGAGGCGACGCCGCTGCTGCATTTCCCAGTCCTCGCGGTCGCGCGCCGCGACGCATTCGTGCCCACCTTGTTCGCGTACGCCACGCAGCAACCGATTGCGTTCACGCGCGTATACGGCGCGATCGCGGATCAGCTCTCGGCCGGTGCGTTGTGGCGTTTCTACGTTGATGGCGGCGCGCCGCTGCCGCCGGAGGTTGCGCGGGCATTGGCACGGTGCCGCTATATCACATTCGCCGGCCGGCAGCCGTTTACGTTGCGCGCCGGAAGCGGACTGCAGCCGGTTTTCATCTCGCCGCGCTTCCAGATCTATCGTCTGCCTGGGACGCCGCCATGATCGCGTTGCTGGTGCCGAGCTTGGCTCAGCTTGTCGGTTGGGCCGCAGTTGGCTTTGCCGCCTTGATCTTTATCGGGCTCGGCCGCTTGGTGAGTCGCGGCGGCGCGTTGCCCGAAATTGCCCTGATCGCGGGATGGGGCGTCGCATGCTGGGTTCTCACGATCTGGGGCGTGGCCCTGCTGGTGTCGTTGCGCATTCCCGCCGTCGCACTGACGGCGGCGGGGGTTTTCGGCCTGATCTGGCCGCAAAGCCGGCTGCTGGCCGCGGACTGGCGAGCACTGGGGCGTGTCTTGTTGCTGTCGCTGCCATTATTGGCCGTGATGGCCTCGGCGCGGCCGAGCCAGCCCGATACGTTTCTCAATCTCCTCCCCAATGCCGCCTACCTGTATGACCACGGCCTGTTTCCCGCCGCCGGGAGGGTGGCGGCGCATTCGCTACTGCCGGCCGCACCTTACAACCTCCAGTTCGTCGCGCTAATTGCCGGCTTGGTGACACCGCAGTTCCCGTTCGTGGCGCTGATCGCTTTCAACGTCGTACTGCAACTCGCCGCCGGTTTGTTGCTTGCTCGTCTGGTGGCCGACAGCGACGATCGGGCAGAACCACCGACATGGAGCGTGGTTGCGTTCGGCTTGTTGCTGGCAACGGCGCTCAATCCGGGGTTCGTGCCACGCTATCACCTGTCGGGATATAGCGAGCCGTCAGTGACCGTCGTGCTTGCCGTCGCCGGGTATCTCGTCTTGCGACGCGATCGCGCATCGGTTTGGTTGTTCGCGACGGCGCTTGCCGCTTTGGTCGAAATCAAACAGGACAGCATTGCCTTGATGCTCGGCATGGTGTTCGCGGCGGCTTTGCAGCCGCCGGCACCCGGCGATGGGCGTCGTGCCGACGTCCAGCGTGCGGTCGTCGCCGCCATCCCAGCCGCGATCCTCTACGCCGCGTGGACCTGGTACGTGCACGCGCGATTCGCCAATCCCGATGTCGAATTGACCTGGATGCCGCTGGGCCAATGGCAGTGGCATTTGTTGCCGACCGTCTTCAGTCAGATCGCGCACGTTGTCGGCGAGAAGATCGTACTCTTCGGGCCGCTGGTCGCCGCGCTGATCGGATTTATGGTGTGCGCGTGGCGCCATCCGCCCCTAGACACGGTCAGCCAGCGTGCCGGTCTCATCTTGCTGGTCGTTACGCTCGCTTACAACGCCGCGCTGCTCGTCAGCTATATCGGGCATTTCAGTGGCCAGATGACAACCGATGCGCACTCATTCTTCCGCTACAACACGCATCTGGCGCTGCTGTTGATGGTGACGCTGGTGTTTATGCTGCGCGGGCCTGCGCGCACATGGTTCGAGCGCCAACAGCCGCAGCATCGCGGTTGGTTGGCTGGACTGGCAATCGTCGTATTCATCGTGTGTCCGGCGGCATTCATTCATTGGGTGCGCTTCGATCTCGAAACACCTCAGGTGCGCGCTTGGGATCTCGCGCGGCACATTGCTGACGCGGTCGGACGGGATGATCGCGTTGCACTCATTCTACCCGGCGATGGCGGCAGCCTGTATCCGGTCCTTGAAGGTCTGTTGCGGATGACGCCGCCGCGCCGGCCGAATCTGATTCTTGATGACGTGTCGACGCTGAGGCCCGATCCGTTCGCCGGACTTGCCGCCGATCAATGGGCCGTGATCTCGTGCACGCCGTCGGGCATGGCCGGCGTTCCAGCCGGCGAAGCGGCGCTCTTTGCGCACGAGACCAATGGCTGGACGCTTGTCGATCATTGGCAATATCCGGCCGCCGATGAAGGTCATTGGTCGCGTGTCATCGCCTTGGCACCACTCTGCTTGTCCGGTTGAGCCGGTTGACACATCAGCGTTTTCAACGCTCTATCGCTGTTTCGCGGTATGTATCGAGGATCGCTGATGAAAATCAAATTCACGCCGCCCCGTCTGCCCCGGACTGGAACGCTCGTCCTCTTCGTCGCGGATGGACGCAAACTGTCGCCCCAGGGGACGCAACTCGATCGCCGCAGCGGCAAGGCCTTGAGCCGCGCGCTGGGCGCATCGCGCTTCAAAGGTAAGGCGGAAGAGACGCTGGCGATCTTAGCGCCGGCCAAACTCGGCGTGGCGCGCGTGCTGCTGATCGGGACCGGCAACGCCGATCCCGCGGATCGCGCGCTGTGGCAACGGTGTGGCGGCGTCATCCTGGCGACGCTCAACGGCGCCGGCGAAAGCGAGGCGGCAGTGCTGATCGAGGCCGGTGACCGCGCGGCCGAGGTCGCCGCGCACGTCGCCTATGGCGCTCGGCTGCGCTCCTACCGCTTCGACAAATACCGCACCAAGGAAAAGCCGGAACAGAAGCCGTCGCTCAAGACCTTGTCGATCCTGGTCGAAGACGGTAACGCGGCGCGCCGGCGTTATACGCCGCTCGATCGGATCGCGGACGGCGTGTTCTTCACGCGCGACCTGGTTTCCGAGCCCGCCAACGTGATCTATCCGGAAACTCTTGCCGAGCAAGCCAAGACGCTGACGGCGCTCGGTGTCACGGTCGAAATTCTCGACGAGAAAAAAATGGCGGCGCTCGGCATGGGCGCGCTGCTCGGCGTCGGACAGGGAAGCGCGCGGCCGCCACGACTGTTGGTGATGCAATGGCACGGCGGCGACGACAAGAGGCAGGCGCCGATCGCCTTTGTCGGCAAGGGCATCACCTTCGACACCGGCGGCATCTCGATCAAGCCGTCCGCCGGCATGGAGGACATGAAATGGGACATGGGCGGCGCCGGCGCGGTCATCGGCCTGATGAAGGCGCTGGCCGGACGCAAGGCCAAGGTCAACGTCATCGGTATCGGTGCGCTCGCCGAGAACATGCCGTCGGGCTCGGCGCAGCGTCCGGGTGACATCGTCAAATCGATGTCGGGCCAGACCATCGAGGTTCTCAACACCGACGCCGAGGGGCGCTTGGTTCTGGCCGACGCGCTCTGGTACTGCCAGGATCGTTTCAAGCCGCGGGCGATGATCGATCTCGCGACGCTGACCGGCGCGATCATCATTGCGCTCGGCCACGAGCATGCCGGTCTCTACAGCAACGACGACAAGCTCGCCGAACAATTGACCGCGGCGGGCAAGGCGACCGGTGAAACCTTGTGGCGCATGCCGTTGGGCGACGCCTACAACAAGATGATGGATAGCGACGCCGCCGACGTGAAGAACATCAGCGGTAGTCGCGACGCCGGCAGCGTCACCGCCGCAACATTCCTCGAACGCTTCGTCAACAAGGTGCCGTGGGCGCATCTCGACATTGCCGGTACGGCATGGGCGAACAAGGACAAGCCGACGGTGCCGAAGGGCGCGACCGGATACGGCGTACGGCTGTTGAACCGGTTCGTGCGCGACAATTACGAGGCCCGCGACGGCAAGTGACTGAGATCGGCTTCTATCATCTGCGGAGCCTGACGCTCGATCGCGCCTTGCCGCAGCTGCTCGAAAAAGCCTTTGCCAGCGGTTATCGCGTCGTGCTGATGGCCGGCTCGACGGAGCGCGTCGACCATCTCAACGCAGTGCTGTGGACGTATGGCGACGCCGCGTTCCTGCCGCACGGCTCGGCGAAGGACGGCAACGCCGCGCAACAGCCAATCTGGCTCACTGTTGACGACGAAAACCCCAACAACGCCGACATGCTGGTGTTGGTCGACGGCGCGACGTCGCAGCATGTCGACCGCTACAAGCGCGTGCTCGATGTCTTCGACGGCAACGACGAGGCCGCGGTGAGTTCGGCGCGCGGACGCTGGCAGCAGGCCAAGGCCGCCGGCCATGCCATGACCTATTGGCAGCAGACCGAAAAGGGCTGGGAAAAGGCGGGCGCAGGTTGAAGCCGCTTGCCGGTCCCGCTATAAACCCGCGACTTTTACGCTACCAAAGAGGCTCGACCCATGGCCAAGGAACGCACGCTTTCGATCATCAAGCCCGACGCGACGCGTCGCAAGCTAACCGACAAGATCAATGCCCGCTTCACCGCGCGCGGCCTTAAGATCGTCGCGCAGAAGCCGATGCAATTGTCGCGCACGCAGGCCGAGGGCTTCTATGACGTGCACAAGGAACGGCCGTTTTTCGGCAGCCTCGTCGCCTTCATGATTTCGGGCCCTGTAGTGGTCCAGGTGCTCGAGGGCGACAACGCGGTCGCGCTCAATCGCGAGATCATGGGCGCCACGGATCCCTCGAAAGCGGCGCCGGGAACGATCCGGAAGGATTTCGCCGAATCGATCGAGGCTAATTCGGTGCACGGCTCGGATTCGACCGAGACCGCGAAACGCGAAATCGCCTTCTTCTTTCCCGAGCTTTAGACCAGGAAATAGGCGAGCAACAGCAGGACGACGACGATCGTCCCGATGGACCAGCGAAGCAGCCGCGCGAACCCAAGCCAAGTCTCACGATGCGGTTGCAGGTCGAACGTGCTCATCAAACGCCCCCGAACTGGTAACTGCGCAACCTATAACGCGGCCACCGGCTTTTGCAAACCCCTGAGGGGTTGCCTCAGCGTCGCACCCAGCGCCAGGGCATAGAACGGCAGCCACCAAAGCTGGTAATTGTGGTGCGCCGTCGGCGCCGCCAGAATGACCGCCAGAGTCAACGCTGCCGCTAAGGCGCACCGCACGCTCAGGTTTGGCGCGCGCCGCCAGACATGGACCGTGATCGCGAATGCCAGCGCCACGAAGGTCGACCGTGCGACGAGCGCCGCGCCGTCGGGCGCGAAAGCGAGCCAACTGGTGGTGTCGGGCCGACGGATGGCGTTGAACAGGATGATGTTGTCGGTGAACGCGCCGGGCGTGGCGATCGCGTAAGGCAGGATCGGCAGCATGCCGCATAGGATGCCGAGACCATAGCGCACTCGCGCGCCGGCGCCGGGCGGCAATAGACACGGCACGAACAGTGGGCCGGGAAACAGCTTGGTCGCGATCGATAAACCGACGCAGAGACCGGACAGGAAATCGCTGCGCTCAAACGCGACAAAAGCGAGCAGAAGCGGCACGATTGCCGCCAGATCGGTCGTGCCCTTGGCGAACAGCTGCTCTGCCACGAGCGGCAGCGACAGATACAGCGCGGCGGCGACAAAGCCGGTACGGTATCCGCCGGCGCGCCGCCCGAGGCCCAGCATCAGCGCGACCGCCGCGGCCTGGAGCAGCAAGTTCGTGACCAGGACACCGCGCGCGCCGAGCGCCAGCCCAAGCGGAAGGTAAATTGCAGGCATCACCGGCAAATATTTGTAGCCGGCAAATGCGCCGCCGCCTTCCGGATCGATTGGCAATGTGTACGGGTTCTGTCCGGCGAGCATGGCATGGCCGGCGGCAAGCGTCGTCGTCGCCATATCGATCAGGCGCGGATGAATGAGCCG
>JAGWIH010000039.1 GCA_028866355.1 Alphaproteobacteria bacterium | reverse complement strand
AAGGTCTGTGCAACGTCGGGCGGCAAGCTGGTGGCGCTCGCCGAAGTCGCGGCCGGGGGAATTCGCCCCTTGCGCGTGCTGAACATCTGAATTCGAAGGAGACAGACCCGATGTCGATTAGCGTGGCGCGCAAGCAGGAGCTTGTCTCCGAATATGCGCGCAAAGAAGGCGACACCGGTTCGCCCGAGGTTCAAGTCGCGATTCTCAGCGAACGTATCCAGAAGCTCTCGGAGCATCTGGCAACCCATACCAAGGATTTTCATTCGCGCCGCGGCCTGCTGGTCATGGTGGGTCAGCGCCGCAGCCTGCTCGATTATCTGAAGCGGGTCGATGCCGCGCGCTACGAAGCGCTGATCGACCGCTTGGGGCTGCGCCGCTGAGGTCGCGGTCCACCGGCCGGCCGGTGCCGGCCTTGACGATACAACGCACGGGCGAGGCCGCGGCGATGGGCATCCATCGCGCGCCGCTCGTTGCCACCGATTTCACCAGAGAGAAATGAAGAGAGAGAGAGAGACCGACAATGTTCGACGTATATCGCAAGGAGCTTAACTGGGGCGGCCGCCGCCTCGTGCTCGAAACCGGGCGGATCGCGCGGCAGGCGGATGGCGCCGTGCTCGTAACCTATGGCGAAACCTCGGTGCTGTGCACCGCCGTCGGCGCCCGACAGGCCAAGCCGGGACAGGATTTCTTCCCGCTGACCGTCAATTACCAGGAAAAGACCTTTGCCGCCGGCAAGATTCCGGGTGGCTTCTTCAAGCGCGAAGGGCGTCCGTCCGAAAAGGAAGTGCTGACGTCGCGCCTCATCGATCGCCCGATCCGGCCGCTGTTCGCGCCGGGCTTCGTCAACGAAGTGCAGGTCGTCTGCACCGTCCTGTCGCACGATCTGGAGAACGATCCCGACATCGTCGCGCTGGTGGGCACGTCGGCAGCCCTGACCCTGTCCGGCATTCCGTTCATGGGGCCCATCGGCGGCGCGCGGGTCGGCTATATCGACGGCCAATACGTCCTCAATCCGAAGATCGACGACGTCAAGCTGTCCGGTCTCGATCTCATCGTCGCCGGCACCCAGGAAGGGGTGCTGATGGTCGAATCCGAGGCCAAGGAACTGTCCGAGGACGTCATGCTCGGCGCGGTGATGTTCGGCCATAAGGGTTTCCAGCCGGTGATCGACGCGATCATCGAACTCGCCGAATCCGCGGCCAAGGAGCCTTGGGCGCTGCCTGACATCGATGCGCAGAAGAAGACAATCGAAGCCAAGCTGGCGCCGGCGGTTTCCGGCGACATCGCCGCCGCCTATGCCGAACGCCAGAAGCAGACGCGCTCGAAGATGCTCGACGCCGTGCATGCCAAGCTCGTCGATCTCTTCCCTGACGAGGCCGAACGCCCGGTCGCCGGCAAGGTTCTGAAATCGCTCGAGGCCGACATCGTGCGCACCGCCATCCTCAAGGGCCAGCCGCGCATCGACGGCCGCGACACGCGCTCGATTCGGCCGATTTCGGTCGAGGTCGGCGTGCTGCCGCGCGCGCATGGCTCGGCGCTGTTCACCCGCGGCGAAACGCAGGCGCTGGCGGTGACCACGCTAGGCACCGGCGAGGACGAACAGATCATCGACGCGCTCGAAGGCGAGTTCCGCCAGAACTTCCTCCTGCACTACAACTTCCCGCCCTATTCGACCGGCGAAGCCAAGCGCATGGGCTCGCCGGGCCGCCGCGAGATCGGCCACGGCAAGCTGGCCTGGCGCGCCGTCCATCCGCTGCTGCCCACGGCCGAAAGCTTCCCCTACACCATCCGCGTGGTGTCGGAGATCACCGAGTCGAACGGCTCGTCGTCGATGGCCTCCGTCTGCGGCGCGTCGCTGTCGCTTATGGACGCTGGCGTGCCCCTGAAGCGGCCGGTCGCCGGCATCGCCATGGGCCTGATCAAGGAAGCGAGCGGCTATGCCGTGCTGTCGGACATCCTCGGCGACGAGGATCATCTGGGCGACATGGATTTCAAGGTCGCCGGCACCGAGCAGGGCGTCACCGCGCTGCAGATGGACATCAAGATCACCTCGATCACCGAGGAGATCATGCGGGTCGCGCTCGCGCAGGCGCGCGACGGCCGTATGCACATTCTGGGCGAGATGAGTCGGGCGCTCGAGCATGCGCGCGAAGGCGTCAGCCAGAACGCGCCGCGCATCACCACGATCAGCATTCCGAAGGACAAGATCCGCGAAGTGATCGGCTCCGGCGGCAAGGTGATCCGCGAGATCTGCGAGGTCACCGGCGCCAAGATCGACATCGAGGACGACGGCACGATCAAGGTCGCGGCGGTCGATGCCGATGCGTCGAAGGCGGCGATCGATTGGATCAAGGGCATCGTCGCTGAACCCGAAGTCAACATGATCTATTCGGGCAAGGTGGTGAAGACGATGGACTTCGGCGCCTTCGTCAATTTCCTCGGCGCCAAGGATGGCCTCGTCCACATCAGCGAGCTGGCGCCGCATCGCGTCGGCAAGGTCACCGACGTCGTCAAGGTCGGCGACCAGGTGAAGGTGAAGGTGCTGGGCTTCGACGATCGCGGCAAGGTCAAGCTGTCGATGAAGCAGGTCGACCAGGCGACCGGCGAGGATATCAGCGCCAAGCTGGCCGAAGAGCGCCGTCAACGCGACGCCGCCAAGGCCACGCCGGCCGAATGATCGGTCGGGGTTGATCGCCGGACCGTCCCGCCCCAGATAGGCGGAAAGATGGTCGCGGCGGAGAGGGCAAACGCGTGAAAGCGCTCAATGCGCTGCGGATATCGGGTCGCGAAGTCTTGCCGCTGGTCGAAGGCGGCAAGGGCATCTCGATTTCGAACGGCGAAAGCTCGGGCGCCTGGGCGCGTTCGGGCGGCGTCGGCACGTTCTCCGGCGTCAACGCCGATTCGAAGGACACGAACGGCCGCACCATTCCCCAAATCTATCACGGCAAGACGCGGCGCGAGCGGCACGAAGAGTTGGTGCGTTACGCCATCGCCGGCGGCATCCACCAGGCCCAGGTCGCCTACGAGCGGGCATCGGGGCAAGGCCGCCTGCACATGAATATCCTTTGGGAAATGGGCGCCGCCGAGCGCATCCTTCTTGGCGTCCTCGACGGCGCCAAGGGACTCGTCAACGGCGTCACCTGCGGCGCCGGCATGCCTTATCGCATCGCCGAAATCTGCGCGCGCTATGGCGTCCATTATTATCCGATCGTCTCGTCGGCGCGGGCGTTCCGCGCGCTATGGAAGCGCGCCTATCACAAGTTCCGCGATTGGCTCGGCGCGGTGGTCTACGAAGACCCGTGGCTTGCCGGCGGCCATAACGGCATCACCAATAGCGAAGATCCGGAGCATCCGGAGGCGCCCTTCCCGCGCGTCTACGAGCTCAGGCAGATGATGCGTGACTTCGGCCTTGGTGACGTTCCAATCGTTATGGCCGGCGGCGTCTGGTGCCTGCGCGATTGGGAGGATTGGATCGACAATCCCGAGCTTGGTCCGATTGCGTTCCAGTTCGGCACGCGGCCGCTTCTCACCAAGGAAAGCCCGATCTCCGATGCCTGGAAGCACAAGCTGCTGACGCTCAAGGACGGCGACATCCGGCTGCAGCGTTTCAGCCCGACCGGGTTCTACTCGTCGGCCGTGCGCAACAACTTCCTCGCCGAGCTCGAGGCCCGCTCGGAGCGTCAAATTCCTTATTCGGTCGAGGCGGTCGGCGATCACCTGGCGACGCTCGAGATCGGCGCGCGGTCGCGCACCGTCTATGTCACGCCGCACGATCGCGAACGCGCCCTCACCTGGATCACCCAGGGCTTCACCGAGGCGTTGCGGACGCCGGATTCGACTTTGATCTTCGTCACGCCGCCCAAGGCGCTTGAGATCCGCAACGACCAGATCAACTGCATGGGCTGCCTTTCGGCCTGCTTGTTCTCCAATTGGGCGCAGAACGAGGAAGGCACCACGGGCAAGAAGGCCGACCCGCGCAGCTTCTGCATCCAGAAGACGCTGCAGAACATCGCCCACAGCGAAGACGTCGAATTCCAGCTGATGTTCTCCGGCCATAATGCCTATCGCTTCGCAGCCGACCCATTCTATTCCAACGGCTTCATTCCGACCGTGCGCGAGCTGGTCGAACGTCTGCAAACCGGCGACTAAACGCGGCCGCCTTAACACCGCTAAAATTTTTCGCAAACGCTCGCGATTTGTTTCGAGCATTACGGGTTTCTTAAGCCCGCGATGTCTTCATCGCGTTGGATTGGCTCGGTCCCGGCGGGGAACGCCCACCATGCGAATCGAACAACGGGTTTGGCGAGCAAACACGGGCTGGCGCGTCGCCGCCTCTGATGGCGCGCTCACGCCGGCGCTGGTGTTATTTTTCGCGGCGCCCGGCACCCTCGACGACGGCAAGCGTTTCGCCGAGCTCCACACGCTCTATCCCGGCGCCGCCATCCTCGGTTGCACGACTGGCGGCGAGATCGCCAACGTCGACGTGCTCGACGACACGATTGTCGCCACAGCCATCGAATTCGCGCATACGCGTTTGGCCTTTGCCGAAGCGACGGTCGAGGGCGACGGCGGTTCCGAAGCGGCCGGTCGACAATTGGCCGCCACTTTGCCGCGCGCCGGCTTGCGCGGCGTCTTTGTGTTGTCGGACGGCACGCACGTCAACGGCACCGACCTGGTTGCCGGCATCCAGAAGGTTCTCGGTCCCGACATCACCATCACCGGCGGTCTCGCCGGCGACGGCGCGCGATTCGTTTCGACGCGCGTCGGCCTGAACGCCAATCCGGTGCCCGGCCGGCTGGCCGCGATGGGCTTCTACGGCAACGAGATTTGCCTCGGATTCGGCAGCTTCGGCGGCTGGGATACGGTCGGTCCCGAGCGCGTCATCACCCGCGCCCGAGGCACCGTACTTTACGAGCTCGACGATCAGCCGGCGCTTGCGCTGTACCGCAATTATCTCGGTCCCGAGGCCGACAATCTGCCGGCGAGTGCGCTGCTCTGCCCGTTGCGCATCCATCCGCCCGGCAAGCCCGAAGCGGCGTTGGTCCGCACCGTGATCGGCATCGATGACGCCGAGGGCGCGATGATGTACGCCGGTTCGGTGCCCGAAGGCTACGTCGCCCAGCTGATGCTCGGCCATTTCGAGAATTTGATCGCTGGCGCCGGCCGCGCGGCGGCGCGCGCCGCCATTCCGGACGCGCGCCTCGCGATCCTCGTCAGCTGCATCGGCCGCAAGCTGCTGCTGGGCCAGCAGATCGCCGACGAGGTCGAGGCGGTACGCGGCGTTTTGGGTGCGGCCTGCCGGTTGACCGGCTTCTATTCCTACGGCGAAATCGCGCCGCTCGAAAATTCGCCGTTTTGTGATTTGCACAATCAGACCATGACGATCACCACGATCGCCGAGGCCTGATATGCATCGCCTGCTCGAACGCCAGCTCATCCGGGCGCGCGCCGACTCACTTGACGGCGAGACCGATCTCGAAACGCTGCTCGGCCTGGTCGACGCCGCCTATGTCGAGTTCGACCGCCAACGCCGCGTCCTTGCGCACACGCACGAAATCATGCGCGACGAGTACCTGCGCATCAACGCCGGCCTGTCGCGCCTGCGCGATGCGATCACCCAAATGGGCGCCGGCTTCGCGATCTGGGACAACGACGACAAACTGGTGCTGTGCAACGCACTGTTGCGCGAGATTCTGCCCGAGACTGGCGAAGTGCTTCGGCCAGGCGCCAAGTTTACCGACTGCATCGTTCACATGGGGCCGCATGTCGCTACCTTCGGCGGCGAAGAGCCGCCCCGCGACTGGATTACCGAACGGGTCGCGCGTCATCGCAATCCCGGGGATCCGTTCGAGATTATCGTCGGCGGCAACCGGCACGTCCGGATCTGGGAAGCGAAGACCAGCGAAGGCGGCATCGTCGGCGTCTATGTCGATGTCACCGAGAGCAAGCGCGCCGAGAGCGAGCTGCGCCACGCCAAGGAGGCGGCCGAATCCGCCAATCGGAGCAAATCGCTTTTTCTCGCCAACATGAGCCACGAGCTGCGCACGCCGCTCAACGCGATTATAGGTTTTTCAGAGATCATCCAGGGCGAGATGATGGGGCCGCTCGGCGATCATCGCTATCGCGACTATTCGCGCGACATCCACAATGCCGGCAAGCATCTGCTCGACATCATCAACGACATTCTCGACATGTCGAAAATCGAATCGGGCAAGTTCAAGCTCGATGCCGAATGGACCGATCTCGGCGAGCTCGTTGAGGGCGTCCTGCACATGGTCCGTGCTCGAGCCCGCGAAGCCGGCTTAACGCTGCATGCCGCCGCCGGCGGCTTGCCGTTGGTGTTCTGCGAACGGCGCGTGTTACGCCAGGTGCTGCTCAATCTGATCGGCAATGCGATCAAGTTTACGCCATCCGGCGGCCGTATCGACATCAACGGCACGATGACCGCCGAAGGCGGAATCATGGTGTCGGTGACCGATACCGGCATCGGCATCGCGCCGCAGGACATTCCCCTGGCGCTGACGCCGTTCGGCCAGGTCGAGCTGACCTTGTCGCGCGCGCATGGTGGCGTTGGCCTTGGCCTGCCGCTGTCGCAGCGGCTCGCCGAGCTGCACGGCGGTCGTCTCCAGATCGAAAGCACCGTCGGTCGCGGCACGACCGTCTCGGTCACGTTGCCGCCCGAACGCGTCGGCCAATCGGCTCTGCGATCGGCCTGAAGCGCGCCGATTCTGTCCTTTGCCAAGGGGCTATTCTGAGGTAATTTAGAGCCCCTCTATTTTTCGGGTTGGTCCCACCCTATATACCCGCCGTGACCCGTCCTTTTGCCAACGCGCTCGAATTGCTCCGCGCCGCACGGCTACGGCCGACCCGGCAGCGGCTGGCTTTGGCGCGGCTGCTGTTTGAAAAGGGCGACCGCCACGTGGCGGCCGAAGAACTGCACGGCGAGGCGCTGGCGGCGCAGGTGCCGGTTTCCCTGGCCACGGTCTACAACACGCTGCATCAATTCGTCGCCGCCGGCTTGCTCCGCGAAGTGGTGATTAATCCAGGCCGCTCGTATTTCGATACCAACGTCAGCGATCACCACCATTTCTTCTACGAAGACAACGGTACATTGCGCGACATTCCAGGCGACAGCATCGCCGTCAGCAACGTCCCGCCGCCGCCGGACGGCGGCTCGATCCGCCGCGTCGACGTCGTGGTGCGGGTCGAAAAGGCCGCCGCAAAGGCCCGCCCGTAGATCATTTTCACCTTACAGGTCTGCGAGTTATCCTATAAATTATATCTGTTCTAGACTATTGACTCAGGCCTGCCGCGGGTTCATATAGGACAGGTGGCGGACGCGATCGTCGTCGGCCGAGCGATTTTCCAAACCCGAGGAGGTTTCTTATGGCGCTGAAAGGCTCGAAGACCGAGCAGAACCTGAAGGATGCATTCGCCGGCGAAAGCCAGGCCAATCGCCGCTATCTCTATTTCGCCCAAAAAGCCGACGTCGAAGGTCATAATGACGTCTCGACGGTGTTCCGCTCGACGGCGGAAGGCGAGACCGGCCACGCGCACGGCCATCTCGAATTTCTCGAAGAGGTCGGCGACCCGGCGACCGGTAAGCCGATCGGCGATACCAAGAAGAATCTCGCGGCCGCCATCGCTGGTGAGACCCACGAATACACCGACATGTATCCGGGCATGGCCAAGACCGCCCGGCAGGAAGGCTTCACCGAGATCGCCGACTGGTTTGAGACGCTCGCGAAAGCCGAAAAGTCGCACGCCGGCCGCTTCCAGAAAGCGCTCGACACCCTGGGTTGATCCGGCCTGAACGTTTTGGTGGGGAGCGCTTTGGCGCTCCCTACCGCTTTTAGCGGGAATTTTCGATGCGGGAAGGCAGCCTCGAAGCGCCGACGCGGCACGCGATTCCGTGGCAAGACGCCGACTTCTACGACGTCGCCAAGGTCGAGGCGGAGATGCATCGCATCTTCGAGATCTGCCACGGCTGCCGCCGCTGCTTCAATTTGTGCGACAGCTTTCCGCGGCTGTTCGACATGATCGACGCCAGCCCGAACGAACTCGAAGGCGTCGATCGCAAGGACTACGCCCAGGTCGCCGAGGCTTGCACGCTCTGCGACCTGTGCTTCATGACCAAGTGTCCCTATGTGCCGCCGCACGAATTCAATCTCGATTTTCCCCATACCATGCTGCGCTATCGCGCGGCACAGATGAAGCAAAACGGCGGCGGCTTCGCGCAGCGGCAGCTCGCCGAGACCGATCGCAACGGGACTCTTGGCGGGAAAGTATCGGCCCTCGCCAACTGGGCGACATCGACCGGAAACCACTTGACGCGTCCAGCGATGGAAAAGACGGTGGGCGTCGATCGCCGCGCCGAGCTGCCGAAATTCGCCGGCCGCACCTTCGTCATGCGCGCGCAGAATCACCCGCCGGCGGTCGATCGGGATGCGCCGGCCTTTGGCCGCAAGGCGCTGATCTATGCCACCTGCTTCGTCAACTATCACCATCCGCGCATCGGCGAGGCGCTACGCGCCGTTCTGGCGAAAAACGGCGTCGCGACCGAGGTGGCCTATCCCGGCTGCTGCGGCATGCCGCAATTCGAGCGCGGCGATCTCGCGCGCGTCGCGGCGATGGCGAAGCGGGTCGCCCAGGCGTTGCGGCCCAAGATCGAGCAAGGCTATGACGTGGTGGCGCCGGTGCCGTCCTGCGCGCTGATGCTGAAATTCGAATGGCCGCTGCTGGTGCCGGACGACGCCGACGTCAAGCTGTTGGCGGACGCCACCTTCGACGCCAGCGAATATCTGGTCGCGATCGCCAAGAAAGAGGGCCTGGCCGGCGGCCTGTCGCCGCTCGCCGGCGGCGTTGCCGTCCACATCGCCTGTCACGCGCGGGCACAGAATATGGGCCAGAAGGCCGCTGAGATGCTGCGTCTGGTGCCGACGACCGAACTCACCGTGATCGAACGCTGTTCCGGCCATGGTGGTTCGTGGGGTGTGATGAAGGAAAATTTCGACACCGCGATCAAGGTCGGTAAGCCGGTGGTGCGCGCCGCCGCCAAGGCGGACAAGGCCTATCTTGCGTCGGAATGTCCACTGGCGGCGACGCATATCCGTCAGGGCATGGCGATGCTTGGCGACGAAGGCAAGGCGCCGGCCGAGACCTATCACCCGATCGAGCTGCTCGCACTCGCCTATGGCGTGTTGCCGCAGGAGAAATCCGCATGACACAGTTCCGCGAGCTTACCCGCGCCGACATTCTGCCGCTCGATCAGTACGAGCGCGAGCGGCGCGCCCACCGCCAGCGGATCACCGCGCTGAAACAGAACCGCCGCGTCGAGGTCGGCCCGCTGGCGACGTTCTATTTCGAGAATTTCGACACCATGTGGCACCAGGTGCACGAAATGCTCGCGGTCGAACGCGGCGGCGAGGCGCAAATTGCCGACGAGTTGGCCGCCTACAATCCGCTCATCCCCAAGGGGGACGAGCTGATCGCGACCGTGATGTTCGAAATCGACGATCCGGTGCTGCGGGCGCGGGTTCTGGGCCAACTCGGCGGCGTCGAGCGCCGGATGTATGTTTCCGTCGCCGGTGAAAAGATCGTCGGCAACGCCGATCCGACGCGCGAGAACACGTCGCCCGAGGGCAAGGCCTCGTCGGTTCAATTCATGCGCTTTCGGTTCAACCAGGCGCAAAAAGAAAAATTCCGCGCGCCGGGCACGCGGGTCGAAGTCGGCATCGAGCATCCGAACTATCACCACATCGCGGTGCTGAACGATGCCGCGCGTCAGACGCTGGCGGCCGATCTCGCCTGAGGCGCGTCCCCGTCAGGTGACGTGCGCCAGCACGTAATAGACGACGTAGATCCAGCTCAGAAAGCCGTCGATCACCGCCCAAATCACGCTCTTATTCGTGGTCCACGACATGGCGATGGCGAGCGCGTTGCCAAAGGTGACGCCGTAATGGACGTAATAATACATGCCGATCTCCTCGATCCGATTTCGGTTGGCGTGAAAATTCGAAAGCGCGGTACGGTCGGGTACCTCGCGCGGCGCGACGCCGCTACTCGATGGTCTCGTCGGGCGTGACGCCCCAGATCTCGCTGCGCAGCAGCCAGCCGCGGACGACGCGCCGGCCGTGGGTTTCGATCCGACACCAGGCGTTGCGGCATTCGAGCAGGCTGGCGATGACGCCAGGCTCGAGCTTGGCGAGCGCCGGCGAATCGCGGGCCGGCTCCTGATAGATCGTGCGCGTATCGGCCTTGATGATCACGGTGCGCGTCGCGCTCAGCAGGCGGATTTGGATCCAGCCCTCGGTGCCCTGCCAGTCGCGCACATGCCGCCACACGTTGTAGCTGTCGAGAATTTCGACCGGCAACCCCTTGCGCCGATAGACCCAATGGATCGGATATTGCTCGCCCGGGCCGGCGCGCAGATTCACCTCGTTCGAGCGCAGGCTCATGAATTGCGGCGATTGCGGCTTATCGGCGGCGGCCGCCGGCAACGCGAGCGCGCAAGCCAGCAGCAGGGCAGCGACGACGCGGATCATGCGGCGGTCTAACCCGTGGGACGTGGCAGGGTCAAGCCTCGGTGGCGCGCGATGGCGATGCCGCCGAGCACCAATACCAAGGCGGCGATGAGCGACGGCGTCAGACGCTCGCCGAGGAAGACGATTGCGATCAGCACCGACAGCGGCGGCACGGCAAATTGGAAGACAGCAACGCGCTGGATGCCGCCGGTGCGCAGCGCCCAAAACCACGCGATGAAGGCGGTGAGATTGGGGCCATAGGCGAGGGTCGCGACCGCAATGAAATCGCCCCAACCGAAACGGCTCCAATCGACCAGCGGCATCCGCACCGCGGCGAACGGCATCAGCACCAAGCCGCCAGCGCCGACGCACCACAATGTTGCCGGCAAGGCGCCGATGTAGGCCGACAGCCGAGCGCCCGCGACGTACGAACTCGCCGACAACGCCGCCGCCGCCAGCACCAGAAGGTCGCCGGTGAGGCTGACCGCATGACCGTCGTCGGCGCGGAATCCGAACAGCAGGCCTTCGCCGAGAAACGCCAGCCCGGCGCCCGTCCACCAATAGAAGCCGGGCTGCCGCCGCTCGACGATCGCGGCGGCGAGGCCAGTGAAGATCGGCATCGCCGCCTGAATGAGCGCGCCGTGCGTCGCCGAGGTCTGCGCCTGACCGAGCGTGAACAGCAGTGGAAAGGCGATAAAGCTGCCGGCCGCCGACAGCGCCAGCAGCGTCCACTCATGCCGATTGCGCGGGCCGCGCAGCCGCAGCGCCACGATCAGCGGAATCGCGGCGAGCGCCGCCGCCGCCGGCCGCATGCCCAAAAGCAACGGGTCGATGTCGCCGGCGATCGCGCGGGTCAGCGGTCCGCTCAGCGCGAAGAACACCACCGACACCATCGCCGCCGCGAAAACCGCCGTCGGCCGCTCGCCCGCTTGATCCATCGCGTCCCTTGTCGCCGTCGATGCCGCGCCGGGTCAAGGGTGCACAGCGCATGGCTGGACACCCGCCAGCGCGCTTGCTAGGCCTTGCGCCGAGGGAGAGCGAAGCCGATGTCGGCGAAAAAGCCGCTGGTCGTGGTCACGCGCAAGCTGCCGGATGTCGTCGAGACCCGGATGATGGAG
>JAGWIH010000038.1 GCA_028866355.1 Alphaproteobacteria bacterium | reverse complement strand
CGCGTTTTCCGGTGATCCCGGTGCGCGCCCTGGCCAACGAAGGCACCCGCGCCTTCATGGCGAAGCAGCGCGACGTCGTCGAACGCTTCACCAAGGGCGGCTTGTCGCAAAAGGACGCACAGCTCGAAATCGAGCACTTCTGGGTCGGCGCCCTGCGCCGCGCGGTGATCGACGGCGACGTCGAGGGCGGCTCGGTGATGGCCGGGCAAAGCGTCGGCATGGTGACGCGCGAGCAATCGACTAAGGATATCCTCGACGAGCTGGTGGCGCAGGCTATCGACGCCCTGTTGGCGCGGGCCGGCGCGAGCCGCGGACATGAGGGAGAGCGCGCCGCCGCTGTGCGCTCTCGGGCGGAAGCCTGATGGAACCCGGCGCGGCGGCCGCTGGGTCCCGCCGCGTCCTCCGTCGTTTACGCGACGTGATGGCCGGGGCGGGCACGGCCCAGCAAAAACTCGACCAGGTGGTGCGCATCGTCGCCGCGGACATGGTGGCCGAGGTGTGCTCGTGCTACATCCGCCGTGCCGGCGACCTGCTTGAGCTGTTCGCGACCGAAGGCTTGCGGCCCGAGGCGGTGCACCGCACGCGGTTGCGGATCGGCGAAGGTCTCGTCGGCGCGATCGCCGCGACGGCGCGGCCGCTGGCGCTGGCCGAGGCGCAATCCCACCCCGATTTCGCCTATCGCCCGGAAACCGGCGAAGAGGTCTATCACTCGCTGATGGGCGTGCCGATTCTGCGCGGCGGCCGCGTCCTCGGTGTCTTGGTGGTGCAGAACCGCACCCAACGGCACTACGGCGAAGAAGAAATCGAGGCGCTGCAGACCATCGCCATGGTCCTCGCCGAAATCGCGGCATCGGGCGACCTCGTCAGCCCGGTCGAGCAGCAGCCGGGCGAAGGCAACGTCACGCTGCCGACGCGGCTCGATGGCGTGCGACTCAATGTCGGCCTTGCTGTTGGCCAAGCCGTGTTGCATCAGCCGCGCGTCGCGATTCGCCGCATCGTCGCCGAGGACATCGCCGCCGAGCTCGAACGGCTGCGGCAGGCGACCACCGCGATGCAGAGCGCGATCGACGAGCTGCTGGCGCAAACCGACATACCGGCGTCCGGCGAGCACCATGACGTGCTCGAAACCTACCGCATGTTCGCCGCCGACCGCGGCTGGCTGCAGCGCATCGCCGATGCGGTGCGCGGCGGCTTGACCGCCGAAGCCGCGGCGCAACGGGTGCTCGACGACACGCGCGCGCGGCTGTCGCAGGCGACCGATCCCTATATCAAGGAGCGTCTCGCCGATCTCGAGGACGTCGCCAACCGGCTGCAACGCCATCTCACCGGCAATCCGGTCACCGCCGCGAGCCAAGCGGAATTGCCGGAGGAATTCGTCGTCGTCGCGCGCAACATGGGGCCGGCGGAGTTGCTCGATTACGACCGGCGTCGTCTCAAGGGCGTCGTGCTCGAAGAAGGTTCGCCCGGCGCGCACGTCGCGGTGGTGGCGCGCGCCCTCGACGTTCCGGTGGTGGGCCGCGTCAAGGACGTGTTGCTGCGGGTCGAAGCCGGCGACGTTGTGGTCGTCGACGGCGATGATGCCATCGTCGTCCTGCGCCCCAGCGACGATATCGTGCAGGCGGCGCAAGCGCGCATCCAGGTGCGGCAAGGCCGGCAGCAACAATATGCGGCGCTCAAGGATCTACCGGCACAGACCAAGGATGGCATCGCGATCGAACTGAATCTCAACGTCGGCATGTTGATCGACCTGCCGTATCTCGATGAAGCCGGCGCGCACGGCATCGGCTTGTTCCGCACCGAGCTGCAATTCATGCTGCGTGACGACTTTCCAACCGTCGCGCAGCAGTCGGCGCTCTATCGCCGCGTCCTCGACCAGGCCGGCGACCGGCCAGTGACCTTTCGGACGCTCGATATCGGCGGCGACAAATTGTTGCCGTACATGGCAGGCGAGCCCGAAGAAAATCCGGCGATGGGCTGGCGCGCCGTGCGCATCGCGCTCGACCGGCCGGCGCTCCTGCGCCAGCAGCTGCGCGCCTTTATCCGTGCCGCGGCCGGCAAGCGCCTGCGCGTGATGTTTCCGATGGTCGCGGTGATCGATGAATACGACGCTGCCCGCGAAGTGCTCAGTCTCGAGCTCGATCGCGTGCGCAAGCGCGGCGGTGTATTGCCGTCGGCGGTCGAGGCCGGCGCGATGCTCGAAGTTCCGGCGCTCCTCTGGCAATTGCCGGACCTCCTGAGCCGCGTCGATTTCGTTTCGGTCGGGACCAACGACCTGATGCAGTTTCTGTTTGCCGCCGACCGCGGCAACGCGCGCATCGCCGAACGTTACGATTATCTTTCACCCGCCGTGCTGCGCGTGCTCGCCGACATCGCGCGCGAATGCAACGGCGCGGGGAAACCCTTTGCCTTGTGCGGCGAAATGGCCGGCGATCCACTCGGCGCCATGGCCCTCATCGGCTTGGGATACCGCAATCTTTCCATGGCGCCGCGTTCGTTCGGACGCGTCAAAGCGATGGTGCGTTCCCTCGATTGCCGGATTTTATGCGACTTTCTCGCAACGTGTGGCGGCGACGGCAAAAGCCTGCGCGTCAGCTTGCGCAACTTCGCGCAGGATCACGACGTGACGATCTGACGAAGCGGCCGAACCGACGACGGTTGCGGCAGCGTGCGCCTTGGGACACAATTCCAATGAGGGTCCATGTCGTCGTCTCCTGATGAAAACGCGCCGGAGGTGGAAAGCCCGGCGCCCGTCGTGCTCGAAGCCGAGCCGGCACCGACGCGTCCCAAGCACACGATTGGCGCGCTGCTGCGCGAGACCCGCGAGAATTTCGGTGGCGATGTCGAGCGGATTGCCAATGCGCTCCGTATCCGCGCTCAATACCTGGTCGCGATCGAGGAGGGCCGTTATGACCGGTTGCCGGCGCCGGTCTATGCGCTCGGCTTCGTGCGCGCCTACGCCATCCATCTCGGGCTCGATGGCGACGAGGCGGTGCGGCGCTTCAAACAGGAAGCCAGCGGCTTCGAGATTTCGCGCGATCTGGTCTTTCCAGTGCCGTTGGGCGACCGCGGCATTCCGCGTACCCGGATCCTGGTGACGGCGGTTCTGCTCCTGCTCGCGGCTTATGGTGCTTGGTACTATCTATCGTCCGGCGGCCGCGTGCGCCCGGAACGCGTCAGCGCCGTGCCGGCGACGCTATTGCCGCCGCCGGCCGCGCCTTCGACCACCAGCCCGTCGCCATCGGCGTCGGTGAATCAACTGGCGCCGGGTGCGACGGCAACGACGGAATCAAAGTCGAAGCTCCCGCCGAGCCTTTCGCCGCCGGAATCATCCGAACCGGCGGCGCCGACCCTGACGCCACCACCACCGGCGGGGCCGTCGTCGCCCAACACTGGCAACGCGGCGCCGGTTTTGAAGCCGCCGGTGTTGAACGCGCCGCAGACGTCCGTTACGCCGCCGGCGCAAACCGCTGCCTTGCCGCCGAGTGACAACGGCGCGTCGGTTACGCCCGGTCCGGGCAACTTGAACGTCTTCGGCGCCACCGATGCGGCGGTTCGAATTGTCATCCGCGCGAAGGACGATTGCTGGATCAAGGTGCATGACCAAAATGGGGCAACCGTGTTTCAACGGCTGATGAAACCCGGCGACGTCTATCGCGTTCCCGAACAATCGGGTCTGACGCTTTACGCCGGCAACGCCAGCGGCCTGGCTGTGACGGTCGACGGCCAGGAGGCGCCGCCGCTGACCGGCAAGGTGCGACATGATATCCGCCTCGATCCAGATCAGCTTAAGGCCGGCACGGCAATTGTAGACTGAGGGTTTCCGGCCCCTTGGTTTGACGCGGCAAAACGCGCTATAAACCGGCCCAGCCGGGCGCCGATCCCGGAGGCTCATATCGCCGCATTGCAAGGGTTTCGAGAGGTTCTGTCATGAGCGTGCGTCCCTATCGCGACATCATCCGCCGCAAGAGCCGGACGATCCACGTCGGCTCGGTGCCGATTGGCGGCGACGCGCCGATCGCGGTGCAGTCGATGACCAACACGCTCACCCACGATGTCAAGGCGACGGTGGAACAGATCCAGGCCCTCGAACGCGCCGGCGCCGATATCGTCCGCGTGTCGTGCCCGGACGAGGAATCGTCGGCCGCGCTCAAAGATATCGTGCCGCAGGTCAAGGTGCCGATCGTCGCCGACATCCACTTTCACTACAAACGGGCGATCGAGGCGGCGAAAAACGGTGCGGCGTGTCTGCGCATCAATCCGGGCAACATCGGCTCGGCCGAACGCGTGCGCGAAGTCGTCAAGGCCGCGAAGGACCACGGCTGCTCGATGCGCATCGGCGTCAATGCCGGCTCGCTCGAACGCGATCTGCTCGAACGCTACGGCGAGCCGTGCCCCGAAGCGATGGTCGAAAGCGCGCTCAACCACGCGAAGATTCTCGAAGACAACGACTTCTTCGAATTCAAGATATCGTGCAAGGCGTCGGACGTGTTCCTGGCCGTCGCGGCTTATCAGCAGCTCGCCGAGGCCTGCGACTATCCGCTGCATCTCGGCGTCACCGAGGCCGGCGGCCTGATGACCGGCACGACCAAGTCGGCGATCGGCCTCGGTTCGCTGTTGTGGGCCGGCATCGGCGACACGATCCGCGTGTCGCTGTCGGCCGACCCCGTCGAGGAAATCAAGGTCGGCTACGAAATCCTCAAGGCGCTCGGCCTGCGTCGCCGCGGTGTCACCATCATCTCGTGTCCATCCTGCGCGCGGCAGAATTTCGAAGTAATCAAGACGGTCGAAATCCTCGAGCAGCGGCTGGCGCACATCACCACGCCGATGACGCTTTCGGTCATCGGCTGCGTCGTCAACGGCCCGGGCGAGGCGCGCGAAACCGATATCGGCTTCACCGGCGGCGGCAACAACACGCATCAGGTCTACATTTCCGGCGTCACCGATCACCGTCTCAAGGATGAGAACATCGTCGACCATCTGGTCGAGCTCGTCGAAAAGAAGGCGGCCGAGATCGAAGCCAAGAAGCGCGACGAGAAGGCCGCCGAACCGGCCGAGGCCGCCGCTTCTTGAGCCTGTCAGAGTGAGCCGGACCCTCCAGCCGGTCCGCGGAACGCAGGATCTTCTGCCCGCCGCGATGCGCCGCCATCGCGCCGTCGTCGAGACGGCGCGGCTGCAGGCGTTGCGCTTCGGCTACGAGGAAATCGCGACGCCGATCTTCGAATTCACCGAGGTCTTCAAGCGGCCCATCGGCGAAACCACCGACATCGTGATGAAAGAGATGTACAGCTTCGCCGACAAAGGCGGCGAAGAAGTGACTCTGCGTCCCGAAAACACCGCCGGCGTGGTGCGTGCGGTGATCGCCAACGGCCTGACGCAAAGCCTGCCGCTGCGGTTTTTCTATCAAGGGCCGATGTTCCGTTACGAACGGCCGCAAAAGGGCCGGTTCCGCCAGTTCCACCAGATCGGCGTCGAGCTGATCGGAATCAAGGAACCGCAAGGCGACGTCGAGGTGATCGCGCTCGGCGCCGAGATTTTACGCTCTCTTGGCGTGCTCGATCGCGTGGAACTTCAGATCAATACGCTGGGCGATGCCGCCAGCCGCCAGACCTATCGTGACGCACTGGTCAAATATTTCACCCAACATGCGTCCAAACTGTCCGAGGACAGCCGCGCGCGGCTCGAGCGCAATCCGCTGCGCATTCTTGATTCAAAGGACGAAGGTGACCGCCGCGTCATTGAACACGCACCCGAGTTTTTTAAATATCTCAATGAGGAATCTATAAAGTTTTTCGCGAGCGTAGGCATAGGTCTTCAAGACCTTGGCATCAAATACAAAGAGAATTTTCGTCTGGTGCGCGGCCTCGACTATTACACGCACACCGCCTTCGAATTCGTCACCACCGAGCTTGGCTCGCAGGGCGCGGTGCTCGCCGGTGGCCGCTACGACGGGCTGATGGGCGTGATGGGCGGTCCGGAAACGCCGGGCGTCGGCTGGGCGGCGGGGATCGAGCGACTGGCGCTGATGATCGCCGAGCCCGCAGGCCGGCCGCGGCCGGTGGCGCTCATTCCCATCGGTGAAGCGGGCGAGAAACGCGCGCTGGTACTGGCGCAGGAGCTGCGCCGCGCCGGCTTCGCGGTCGATCTGGGATATTCGGGTAACCTCAAAAAGCATATGCAGCGCGCCAACAAGGCCAATGCCTGCGCCGCGGTGATCCTCGGCGAGGACGAGTTGAAACGCGGCGTGGCGGCGGTTCGCGATCTCGATGCCGGCACGCAGAGCGAAGTGCCACTCGCCGCGCTCAAGGATCGTCTCGCGGCCTTCCGGGGCTGACATGGCAGGCAAGACCCCGTTCGACGCCAAGCTCGACCGCCTGGTGGCGCGCCACACCGAATTGAACGCCGCCATGGCCGATCCGGCGCGCACCAGTGAATTCGCCAAGCTCGCCAAGGAATACAGCGAGCTGACGGCGATCGTCGAAGCGATCACCGCGTTGCGCCAGATCGAGGCCGAACGGCAATCGCTCGAGGAACTCGTTGGCGGCGGCGACGCCGAGATGAAGAAGCTCGCCGAGACCGAGCTCGACGCGGTCAAAAAGCGTCTGCCGGCCCTCGAAGAGCAGGTGAAGACGCTGCTGTTGCCCAAGGACGAGGCGGACGAGAAGAACGCCATCCTCGAAGTCCGCGCCGGCACCGGCGGCGAGGAAGCGGCGCTGTTCGCCGCCGAACTCTTCCGCATGTATCAGCGCTATGCCGCGCTCAAGGGTTGGCGGGTCGAGCTGCTCGAGCTGTCGGAAACCGGTCTCGGCGGCCTCAAGGAAGGCATCGCGTCGATCAGCGGCCGCGGCGTCTTCGCGCGCCTCAAGTTCGAATCGGGCGTTCACCGCGTACAGCGCGTGCCGGCGACCGAAGGCTCCGGCCGCATCCATACCTCGGCCGCGACGGTCGCCGTCCTCCCCGAGGCTGAGGAAGTCGACATCAAGATCGACGACAAGGATCTGCGCATCGACGTCTTTCGGTCGTCGGGTCCCGGCGGGCAATCGGTCAACACCACCGACAGCGCCGTGCGCATCACCCATATTCCGACCGGCCTCGTCGTCTCGCAGCAGGACGAGAAATCGCAGCACAAGAACAAGGCCAAGGCGATGAAGGTGCTGCGCGCGCGGCTTTACGAGCGCGAGCGTCAGGCGCGCGAGGCCGAGCGCGCCGCGTCGCGTAAAAGCCAGGTCGGCACCGGCGATCGCTCCGAACGCATCCGCACCTACAATTTTCCACAAGGCCGCGTCACCGATCATCGCATCAACCTGACGCTTTACCAGATCGCGCAAGTGATGGAAGGCGAAGCGCTCGACGAATTTGTCGACGCGCTGCTCGCCGAAGATCGCGCCGCCAAGCTGGCGGAGGCCGAATGACGCTCCTCGTCGATGACGCCGTCGCCGCGACGGCGCAACAGCTTGCCGCCGCCGGCATCGCCAATCCGCGGCATGAAGCGCGGCTGTTGTACGCGTTGGCCGCGGGCGAGGGCGCGCGGCTGGCCGACTACGTCCGGCGCCGCATGGCGCATGAGCCTTATTCGCGGATTCGCGGCGCGCGCGAATTCTGGAGTCTCGATTTCGCGCTGTCGCCCGACACACTCGATCCGCGACCGGACAGCGAAACCCTGATCGAAGCCGCGCTCGCCGCGCTGCCCGATCGCGCCGCGCCGCTACGCGTCGTCGATCTCGGCACCGGCACCGGCGCGCTGTTGCTGGCGCTGCTCAGCGAATATCCCAATGCCGCCGGGCTGGGCGTCGACATTCTGCCGGGCGCTGTCGCAACCGCCGCGGGCAACGCGGCCGCATTGGGTCTCGCACACCGCGCGCAATTCGTCGCCGGCGATTGGGCCGCGATAAATTTGGGTGCGGCCGATGTGATTCTGGCCAACCCGCCCTACATACCGTCAGACGAGATTGTCGCCTTACCGCCTGAGGTCGTGCAGTTCGACCCGCGACGCGCGCTCGATGGTGGCGGCGACGGCTTGATGGCTTATCGCACGCTCGTGCCGGTGGTACGGCGGACATTGCAGCCCGATGGCTGGGCGTTTTTCGAACTCGGCGCCGGTCAGGCAGAGGCGGTTGCGCGGCTCGTAACGGCGGACAAATTACGTGTTGCCGGCACGCGTCGCGACCTCGCCGGATGCGAACGGTGCCTCACGATTCGTCAAGCGGAATCGGGCAAAAGCGGCGGTTAACGGCCAAAAAAACAGGTTGGCTTCGGCGGTTATCCCGTCTAGGGTTACCTCGCCAAAAGCCAAGGAGCTCCGTGCTCCGCGCCGCAGGCGCATTAACCGCCCCTTATTCGATGAACCGCCGGCAAGTATGCCGCGCGTAATTGGTTCATAACGCTTGCGAACGCGGGGCGAAGCCGAAAAGGCACGATTGAGACTGCTATC
This sequence comes from Alphaproteobacteria bacterium, assembly GCA_028866355.1. Lineage (GTDB taxonomy): Bacteria > Pseudomonadota > Alphaproteobacteria > ATCC43930 > CGMCC-115725 > REEB95. The sequence continues at coordinate 3,276 of JAGWIH010000038.1, read as the reverse complement.
GATGACTTCGACATCAAGGGACTCATGAGACCAGGCCAGAAGAATCGCGGGCGTGGCGGTCGCAACATGATGGGCGGCCACCCCCAAAACCGGCAGGGCGGCGGGCGCCCGCCGCACCGCAGTCAAAACTTCGATTCGAGCGGACCGAGCGTGAAGATCCGCGGCAACGCCTACCAGGTGTTCGAGCGCTATATCGCCATGGCGCGCGAAGCAGGTTCGGCCGGCGATCGCATCGCGGCCGAAAATCTCTACCAGCACGCCGAGCACTACTACCGCATCATGCAGGCGAACGGCGGCTTCGATAATCAGGGCCAGCGCCCGATGACCCCGGCCGACAACGAAATGGCCGGTGGCGACGAGATGGACGGTCATGGCCAGCCGGGGCAGGGGCAAGGCCAGCCGCAACATCATCAGCAGCAGCAACAGCACCAATCCCAGCAATACCAGCAGCAGCAACACCAACAGGTGCCGCAACCGCAGCACCAGCCGATGCCGCCGCAGCAGCACCAAGCGCAGCATGCAAATCAGCATCAGCCGCAACCGCAGCAGCCCCGGCCGCAACCGCAGCCCCAGGCCCAGCCGCCGCACCAGCCGTCGGCGTCGCCGGCCGGATCGGGCGCGCAGCCGCCGATGCCGCCGGCCGATCCCGATTACAACGCCTAACTGCCGCGGCAGAGCCGCCTATCCCTGACCCGGACGGATCCCGGCGCCCGTCGCCCTTGTCGGCGGCCGGAATCACCCCATATTTGTGTTCGAAGGTGCGATCGCTGCTTCCAAGAAGGGCGGTCGCGTCGGTCACGAAGGGGGTCCTATGGACTTCGAGAAATACACGGAGCGCTCAAAGGGCTTCGTCCAGGCGGCGCAGACGCTGGCGCAGCGTTCCGGCCATCAGCAAATCGTTCCCGAGCACCTGCTCAAGGTTCTGCTCGACGACAAGGAAGGCCTCGCGGCCAATCTGATCCGCGCCGCGGGCGGCGATCCGGCACGCGCCTTGGCGGCGACCGAAGCGGCGCTTGCCAAGCTGCCGAGCGTGCAAGGCGCCGGCGCCGGCCAAACGTTCCTGTCGCAGGATTTGGCGCGGCTCTTCGGCGAAGCGGAAAAGATCGCGACCAAGGCGGGCGACAGTTTCGTCACCGCCGAGCGCCTCTTGCTGGCGCTGGCGCTCGACAAGAATTCCGGCGCCGGCAAGGCGCTGGCCGCGGCCGGCATCAACGCCCAGTCGCTCAATGCCGCCATCGAGCAAATCCGCAAAGGCCGCACCGCCGATAGCGCCAGCGCCGAGGACAGCTACGACGCGCTGAAGAAATATGCGCGCGACCTGACCGCGGCCGCGCGCGACGGCAAGCTCGATCCGGTCATCGGCCGCGACGAGGAAATCCGCCGCACTATCCAGGTGCTGTCGCGCCGCACCAAGAACAATCCGGTTTTGATCGGCGAACCCGGCGTCGGCAAGACGGCGATCGTCGAAGGCCTGGCGCTCCGCATTCTGCACGGCGATGTGCCCGAAAGCCTCAAGGACAAACGCCTGCTCGCGCTCGATCTCGGCGCGCTGGTCGCCGGCGCCAAGTTCCGCGGCGAATTCGAGGAACGGCTCAAGGCGGTGCTCGCCGAAATCACGGCGAGCGCCGGCGAGATCATCGTCTTCATCGACGAATTGCACACGCTGGTCGGGGCCGGCAAGGCCGAAGGCGCGATGGACGCGTCCAACATGCTCAAGCCCGCGCTGGCGCGCGGCGAGCTGCATTGCGTTGGCGCCACCACGCTCGACGAATATCGCAAGCACATCGAAAAGGACGCCGCCTTGGCGCGGCGCTTCCAGCCGGTGTTCGTCAACGAACCGTCGGTTCCGGACACGATCTCGATCCTGCGCGGCATCAAGGAAAAGTACGAGCTGCACCACGGCGTGCGCATCACCGACGGCGCGATCGTCGCCGCGGCGACCCTGTCGAACCGCTACATCACCGACCGCTTCCTGCCGGACAAGGCGATCGACCTGATGGACGAAGCGGCGTCGCGTCTGCGCATGGAGGCCGAATCCAAGCCCGAGGCGATCGACGAGCTCGACCGCCGCATCGTTCAGCTCAAGATCGAGCGCGCGGCCTTGAAGAAGGAAACCGATCCGGCGTCGAAGGATCGGCTCAAAAAGCTCGAGGGCGAGCTGACCGGGCTCGAGAAGCAGTCGGCGGACCTGACGTCGCGCTGGCGCGCCGAAAAGGAGCAGATGGCCGGCGCGCAGAAGCTCAAGGAGCAGATCGACAAGGCGCGCATCGAGCTCGAGCAGGCGCAACGCAAAGGCGATTTCACCCGCGCGGGCGAGCTGACCTATGCCGTCATTCCCGACCTTGAAAAGAAGCTCAAGGCGGCCGAAGCCGCCGAAGGCAACCGCATGATCGACGAGGCGGTGACCGAACAGCACATCGCTGGCGTGGTGTCGCGCTGGACGGGCATTCCCGTCGATAAAATGCTCGAGGGCCAGCGCGAAAAGCTGTTGCAGATGGAATCGAATCTGCGCCGCCGCGTCGTCGGCCAGGACGAAGCGGTTGTCGCGGTGTCGAACGCCATCCGCCGCGCTCGCGCCGGACTACAAGATCCGAACCGGCCGATCGGCTCGTTCCTGTTCCTGGGGCCCACCGGCGTCGGCAAGACCGAGCTTGCCAAGGCGCTCGCCGAATTCCTGTTCGACAGCGACCAGGCGGTGCTGCGCATCGACATGTCGGAATACATGGAAAAGCACGCGGTCGCGCGGCTGATCGGCGCGCCGCCGGGCTATGTCGGCTATGAAGAGGGCGGCGCGCTCACCGAAGCGGTGCGGCGGCGGCCTTATCAGGTGATTCTGTTCGACGAGGTCGAAAAGGCGCATCCCGACGTCTTCAACGTGCTGCTTCAGGTGCTCGACGACGGGCGGCTGACCGACGGTCAGGGCCGCACGGTCGATTTCCGCAATACGCTGATCATCCTCACGTCCAATTTGGGCAGCGAATATCTCGCCAACCTGCCCGAAGGCGAGGACGTCGCCAGCGTGCGCGGCCAAGTGATGGAGGCGGTGCGCGCCGCGTTCCGGCCGGAATTCCTCAACCGCCTCGACGAGATTCTGATCTTCCGGCGGCTGTCGCGCGCCGACATGGAAGGCATCGTCGCCATCCAGCTCAAGGGCCTGGAAAAGCTCCTGGCCGAGCGCAAGATCGCGCTCGATCTCGATGCCAAGGCGCGCGCGTGGTTGGCGGCGGCGGGTTACGATCCGGTCTACGGCGCGCGGCCTTTGAAACGGGTGATTCA
>JAGWIH010000345.1 GCA_028866355.1 Alphaproteobacteria bacterium | reverse complement strand
CTCAAGGTCGTCGGCAGCGCGCCGGCCGGCCAGGCTTACGGCAAACCGCTGCGGCCCGGCGAAGCGGTGCGCATCTTCACCGGCGCGCCGGTGCCCGACGGCGCCGATTGCATCGTCATCCAGGAAGATACGCAGCGCGACGGCGATACGGTCGTGGTCAAGGAAGCGCCTTCGCCGGGACGCTATATCCGGCCGGCGGGTCTCGATTTCCGCGACGGCGACATCCTTCTCAAGGCCGGCACGTGCTTGAGCGCGTGTGACGTGGGATTAGCGGCGGCGATGAACCGGCCGTGGCTATCGGTGCATCGCCGGCCGCGTGTCGCCATCCTGCCCACCGGCGATGAGGTCGTCCTTCCCGGCGATCCGATCGGTCCCAATCAGATCGTCAGCTCGAACGGCATCGCGCTCGCGGCGTTCATCGCGAGCGAAGGCGGCGTGCCGGTCCAGCTGCCCATCGCGCCCGACAACGCCGAAGCGCTGCGCGCCATCGCCGACGGCGCGACCGGCGCCGATTTGCTGCTGACCACCGGCGGCGCCTCGGTCGGCGAGCACGATCTGGTGCGCAGCGCCTTGAGCACCGACGGCTTGAGCCTCGATTTCTGGACGGTGGCGATGCGACCGGGCAAGCCGCTGATGGTCGGCAAATATCGCGCGACGCCGATGATCGGCCTGCCGGGCAATCCGGTTTCGGCGCTGGTGTGCGCGCTGCTTTTCGTGCGGCCGGCGCTTGCCAAGCTGCAAGGTCTTGCCGCGGCGGGCGCGGCCAATCCGACGGCGCGGCTGACGAAGGACCTGCCGGCCAACGATCGGCGGCAGGATTATTTGCGTGCGACGCTCGTGCGCGGTGCCGACGGCATGCTTGAGGCGACGCCCTTCGACAAGCAGGATTCGTCGATGATGTCTCTGCTGGCGCGTGCCGACTGCCTGGTGATCCGGCTGCCGAACGCGCCGGCCGCCAAGAAAGGCGCGGCCGTCGAAATCGTGCTGCTGCGGCCGGACGCGGCGCTCTAGGCCGCGGCGCTAACTGTTAAGACGCCGCTAACCGTCGCGTGGCGAATATGCCCGCATGTTGCAGATCCACCCGCCGAGCCTGGGCATTCGCGATGCCCGGCTGACACGATTGTTGGCCGATTGGGAGGCGCGCCGCCACGGCCGGACGTTTCCCGCGCGCGTTGATTTCACGCCGCACGATCTCAAATACCTGATCGGCAACCTGTCATTGCTCGACGTCGCCTATGCGCCGTTGCGCTTCCGCTATCGCATCCACGCCACGCGCTTGGCCCAGCGCGTCGGCGTCGAAATGACCGGCAAATGGGTCGACGAGAGCCCCAATCGGGCCCATGTCAGCGGCGCCACCAGCCATTTCACCGAAGTCATCGAGCGGCGCACGCCGATCGTCTATCGCCGCGTCCGGGAATTTGTCACCGACAAGCTGCCGCACAATTGCGAAATTCTGGCCCTGCCGCTGGCGTCCGACGGCACGACCATCGACATGCTGATGAGCGCTTTCGTCTGGGACGACGACGCCGGCTAAACCCGTTTTTCGGCGAACAAATCGGCAATTATCCACCGCCTGTGGATAAACCCGCTTGACAGCGAAGCTGGAACCAAACTAGAACGGCAGCAGTTGTTGTTTTGTTCCAAACCGGCGTTCGCGCCGTCCGTTGCGGGGAATCGTTCATGCTCACGCGCAAACAACATGAGCTGCTGCTCTACATCAATCGGCGGCTTGCCGATTCGGGCGTTTCGCCCTCGTTCGAAGAGATGAAAGAGGCGCTCGGCCTCAAGTCGAAATCCGGCATCCACCGCTTGATCTCGGGACTCGAGGAGCGCGGCTTCATTCGCCGGCTGCCGCATCGCGCGCGCGCGCTCGAAGTCGTCAAGTTGCCGGAAGAAACCGCCGCCAAGGGCCGACCGACGAAATTCTCGCCCACCGTGATCAAGGGCGATTTCAAGACCGCGCTGCCCGGCATGGCGGTCAACGATTCCGGCCAGGCACAGGAACTCCCGCTTTATGGCCGCATCGCCGCGGGCACGCCCATTGAAGCCTTACGCGACAACGCCAACACCATCAGCGTCCCCGCCGGCATGTTGGGCCTCGGCGAGCATTACGCGCTCGAAGTCGCCGGCGACAGCATGGTCGAAGCCGGCATCTGCGACGGCGATACGGTGCTGATCCAGCGCTGCGATACCGCCGACAACGGCGCGATCGTGGTCGCCCT
>JAGWIH010000344.1 GCA_028866355.1 Alphaproteobacteria bacterium | reverse complement strand
GGCAGTCGTCACGGCGCGACATGTCGAAGGCGATCTCAGCCTCGACTTCGATCGCGGCGGCGACGATTTGCGCGCGGCGCTCGAGCGCCATGGCGCCATGCCGCTACCGCCCTATATCAAGCGGCCGCGCGGCGGCGATGCGCACGACCGCGCCGATTACCAGACGATCTTCGCGGCACACGACGGCGCCGTGGCGGCGCCGACCGCTGGGCTGCATTTCACGCCGACGTTGCTTGACGCGCTCGACCACGCTGGTATTGCGCGGGTGACCGTGACCTTGCACGTCGGAGCCGGTACCTTCCTGCCGGTCAAGGTGGCCGACACGGCGGATCACGTGATGCACGGAGAATGGGGAACGGTTAGCACCCAGGCGGCGGCGCTGATCAATGCCGCGCGGGCGGCGGGCGGCCGCATCGCCGCGGTCGGCACAACGGCGGTGCGCTTGCTCGAAAGCGCGGCCGCCGACGGTGCGGTGAAGGCCTTCACAGGCGAAACCGATCTCTTCATCACGCCCGGCTATCGCTTCCGCGCGGTTGACGTGCTGTTCACCAACTTTCACTTGCCGCGCTCGACTCTCTTCATGCTGGTGTCGGCCTTCGCCGGCCTCGAGCGCATGAAGCGCGCTTATGCCCATGCCGTGGAAGCGGGTTACCGCTTCTTCTCCTACGGCGACGCCTGCCTCTTGCTGCCGGAACGGCGATGAGCCTCGGCTTTGCCATAACCGCGCGCGACGGCGCGGCACGGCGCGGACGTCTGAGCACGGCGCACGGCGACGTCGAGACGCCGGCCTTCATGCCGGTCGGTACGGCGGCGACGGTCAAGGCGATGCGGCCCGAAGACGTGGCGCAAGCCGGCTTCGCCATGATCCTCGCCAACACCTATCACCTGATGCTGCGGCCCGGCGCCGAGCGCGTTGCTGCCCTCGGCGGCCTGCACCGGTTCATGCACTGGCCGGGACCGATCCTCACCGATTCCGGTGGGTTTCAGGTGCTGTCGCTCGCCAAGCTGCGCAAGCTTTCCGAGGACGGCGTCGTCTTCCAGTCGCATCTCGACGGCAGTCGCCATCAGCTCACGCCCGAGCGCGCGGTCGAGATCCAGCGACTCCTCGATGCGGATATTGCGATGGTGCTGGACGAATGCACGCCGTTTCCGGCGACCGAAGACGAGGCGCGTCAATCGATGGAGCGCTCGATGCGGTGGGCCGAGCGCTGCAAACGCGCTTTCCGTGATGTGTCGGGCTATGGGCTGTTCGGTATCAACCAGGGCGGTGTACACGCGGCGCCGCGGCTCGCTTCGGCCAAAGCGCTGACCGGTATCGGCTTCGACGGCTATGCCATCGGCGGCCTCGCCGTCGGCGAAGGCCAGGCGGCGATGTTCACCGTGCTCGATACGACCGTGCCGGCGTTGCCGAACGATCGGCCGCACTATTTGATGGGCGTCGGTAAACCGGACGATCTTTTGGGCGCCGTGGCCCGCGGCATCGATCTGTTCGATTGCGTGCTGCCGACGCGGTCGGGCCGTACGGCGCAGGCCTTCACCCGTTTCGGCACGGTCAATTTGCGCAACGCGCGTCACCAGGACGACAAGCGGCCGCTCGAAGACGGCTGCGACTGTCCGGCTTGCGGGTTCTATTCGCGCGGCTATCTCCACCATCTGGCGCGCGGCGGCGAGATCCTGGGCAGCATGCTGTTGACCCATCACAATCTTCGCTACTATGCGCGGCTGATGGAGCAAATGCGCGCGGCCATCGAAGCGCGGCAGCTCGCCGCGCTCGGCGACCGTCTGACGCGCGATTGGGCGCGCGGCGACATCGAGCCCTGCTAGCCATGCCGAAAGCCAAGAATCCCTATCGCGACCTGAAACTGCTCGGACGGAAAGCCACCCTGCCCGCTTCGCCCGACGACGCGGTGCTCGAGCGTGTCGCCAATCCCTATCCCGGCACGACCTATCTCATCCGCTTCAACGCGCCGGAATTCACCTGCCTGTGTCCGATCACCGGCCAGCCCGATTTCGCGCATTTCGTCATCGACTATGTGCCGACGAAGCATATCGTCGAGAGCAAGTCGTTGAAGCTGTTCCTCGGCTCGTTCCGCAACCATGGCGGCTTCCACGAGGATTGTACGCTGCGGATCGCCAACCGCCTTCGCGCCGCGATCAAGCCGCGCTGGCTGCGGATCGGCGGCTATTGGTATCCGCGCGGCGGCATGCCGATCGATATTTTCTTCCAGACCGGCGC
>JAGWIH010000037.1 GCA_028866355.1 Alphaproteobacteria bacterium | reverse complement strand
ATGCTGCCGCAGGACGGGCCGCTGTTCGCGTTGATATCCAGCGTGCGCGAAACCGGCCACAGCGTGTCGGAATACGGCATCACGCTCGAAACGCCGCGGCTGCCGGCGCGGTTCGTCGACATTCAGGCGGCGCCGCTGTCGGAAGCGCGCGATCGCGTGCTGCTGACGTTTCAGGAACGTTCGATCGCCAACAAGATCGACCGCCAGCTGACGCACCGCAACGCCGCGCGCTCGGTGACGGCGATGGCGTCGATGCTGGCGCACGAAGTGAAGAATCCGCTTTCGGGCATCCGCGGCGCGGCGCAGTTGCTCGAGCAGAACGTCAATGCCGCCGATCGCGAGCTGACGCGGCTCATCTGCGACGAAGCCGACCGTATCTGCGCCCTGGTCGACCGCATGGATGTGTTCTCCGACAGCGGGCCGCTCGAGCGCACGGCCGTCAACATCCATGAGGTGATGGGTCGCGTGCGGAAGGCGGCGCGGTCTGGTTTCGCGCGGCATGTCCAGATCACCGAGATCTATGATCCGTCGCTGCCGTTCGTCCACGGCAACCGCGACCTGCTGATCCAGGTGTTCATGAACTTGGTGAAGAACGCCGCCGAGGCGGCGCCGGAAAAAGGCGGCGAGATCGAGCTCCGGACCGCCTATCAGCACGGCGTGCGGCTGGCCATTGCCGGCTCCGACAGCCGCGTGCATTTGCCCTTGGTCGTGTCGGTCACGGATAACGGCGCCGGCATTCCCGAGGACCTGCGGCCGCATTTGTTCGATCCGTTCGTTTCGACCAAACACAACGGCAGCGGTCTCGGCCTGGCGCTGGTCGCCAAGGTGATCGGCGACCACGGCGGCGTGATCGAGTTCGACAGCGAGCCCCGCCGCACCGTCTTCCGCGTCTATCTGCCGGTGTCGCACGATGCGCCGCGCGGGGCCGCGCCATGAGCAACCCGTCGACCATCCTGGTCGCCGACGACGACCGCGCCATCCGCACGGTGCTGAGCCAGGCGCTGGGCCGGCTCGGCCATATCGTGCGCACCACCAGCAACGCGGCGACGCTGTGGCGTTGGGTCTCGGACGGCGAGGGCGATCTCGTCATCACCGACGTGGTCATGCCGGACGACAACGGGCTCGACATGGTGCCGCGCATCAAGAAGCTGCGGCCGGAGCTGCGCATCATCGTCATGAGCGCGCAGAACACGCTGCTGACGGCGGTCAAGGCGACCGAGCGCGGCGCGTTCGAATATCTGCCCAAGCCGTTCGATCTGCGCGAACTGGTCGCGCTGGTCGAACGCGCGCTGACGATGCCGCACAACGGCGCGCCGGCGGCATCCGCGAACGGCGAAGAAGACGAGCAGCTGCCGGTCATCGGCCGCTCACCGGCGATGCAGGAAATCTATCGCGTGCTGGCGCGGCTGATGGGCACGGATCTCACCGTGATGATCACCGGCGAAAGCGGCACCGGTAAGGAATTGGTGGCGCGCGCACTGCACGATTACGGCAAACGACGCAGCGGTCCGTTCGTCGCGATCAACATGGCGGCGATACCGCGCGAGCTGATCGAAAGCGAGCTCTTCGGTCACGAAAAGGGATCGTTCACCGGCGCGACGGCGCGCGGTGTCGGCCGCTTCGAGCAGGCGCAAGGCGGCACGCTGTTCCTCGACGAAATCGGCGACATGCCACTTGAGGCGCAGACGAGGCTGTTGCGCGTCCTGCAACAGGGCGAATACACCGCCGTCGGCGGTCGCACGCCGGTTCGCGCCGACGTGCGCATCATCGCGGCGACGCATCGCGACCTGCGCCAATCGATCCGCCAAGGCCTGTTCCGGGAAGACCTGTTCTATCGCCTCAACGTCGTGCCGATGCGGCTGCCACCGCTGCGCGAGCGCACCGAGGACATTCCGGCGCTGGTTCGGCATTTCTTCCAGCTGGCGCATAACGAAGGGCTGCCGCTCAAGACGCTCGACCAGCCGGCGATGGAGCGGCTGAAATCCTATCGCTGGCCCGGCAATGTCCGCGAACTTGAAAACTTGGTGCGCCGCGTCGCCGCGCTTTACTCGCAGGAAGTCATCGGCCTCGACGCGATCGAAGCCGAACTCGCGGAAGCGGCACCGCCGCCGGTGAATATGGCGCCTGAAGCGGCCGCCAATGAAGGCCTCAGCGTCGCCGCCGAACGCCACCTGCGCGATTATTTCAACGCCCATAAGGGCAACCTGCCGCCCGCCGGCCTCTATGATCGCGTGCTGCGCGAGATCGAACGGCCGCTCATCCAACTCACCCTCGGTGCAACCCGGGGCAATCAACTGCGGGCGGCCCAGCTCCTTGGCCTCAACCGGAACACCCTGCGGAAAAAGATCCGCGAACTCGAAATCGACGTCGGTCGCGGCGCGAAATAAGGCCTGATCGCCGCTCGGCTGAACGGAATCGCCGCGCATATCGGCGCCGGTCATAAAAATAATGGCGCGTTATTAAGGGGTTGGAGTAGGGTGTTGCTTAGAAGCAACGCCGTGGCCGGGATGCAACGCTGGCCGACGTTGCCGGGGCGGGCTACCGGGGCGGATGAGCGTTTCACGGGAATTGGTGTTGTGGGCGCGCCGGGTGCGTCTGGCGCGCAAGCTTGCCGTGGCGCTCGCGGTTGCCGCGGTGCTTTCCGCCGTCGCCACCTTCGCCGCGATGCGCGGCATCCCGCCGTTCGATTCGCAGCCGCACCTCGACCAACTCATCCTCATCGTCAATCTGGTGCTGGTGCTGCCGCTGGTTGCGGTGGTGGCGTGGCGTCTCGTGCAACTCTGGGCCGAACGCCGCCGCGGTCTCGCCGGCTCGCGGCTGCACATCCGGCTCGTCGTGCTGTTCAGCCTGGTGGCGGTGATCCCGACCATCATCGTCGCGGTGTTCTCCTACCTATTGTTCAGCTTCGGCGTGCAGGCGTGGTTCAGCGAGCGCGTGCGGACCGCGCTCCAGGAATCGCTGGTCGTCGCCGAGGCCTATCTGCACGAGCACCAGCAGGCGATCCGCGCCGATGTCGTCAGCATGGCGAACGATCTCAATCGCGAGGCGGCGTTCCTCAGCATCAATCCCGACCGTCTCAATCAGGTGGTCAACGCCCAGGCGGCGCTGCGCTCGCTCAACGAAGCGGTGGTCTTCGACGGTGACGGTCACGTCCTGGCGCACACCGCGTTGAGCTTCTCGCTCGAGCTGCAACCGATTCCGGTTTGGGCATTGCGTCAGGCGCAGTCCGGCGAGGTCGCGGTGTTGACGAGCGACAACGACGGCCGGGTGCGCGCGCTCATCCGGCTCAACCGCTTTGGTGACGTCTACCTTTTTGTCGGGCGCTACGTCGATCCGGCGGTGTTGGCGCACATGACGCAAACCCAGAGCGCCGTCGCGCAATATGAGAAGCTCGAAGGCGAACGCTCGGAATACCAGATCGCGTTCACGATGGTGTTCTTCGCCGTCGGCATCCTGCTGCTGACCGGCGCGGTGTGGGTTGGATTGACGTTCGCGCAGCGCCTGGCCCGGCCGATGAGCTCTCTTATCGTCGCCGCCGAGCGCGTGCGCGGCGGCGATCTCACCGCGCGGGTGCCGATCGGGATGGGCGACGAGGAGTTCGGCTCGCTGTTCCGCGCCTTCAATCGCATGACGCATCAGCTCGAAAGCCAGCAGAGCGAGTTGATCGAAGCCAACCGGCAGCTCGATCAGCGCCGGCGGTTCACCGAGACGGTGCTGTCCGGCGTGTCGGCGGGCGTCATCGGCCTCGACCAGCACGCGCGCATCAACCTGCCGAACCGGTCGGCGTCGGTGTTGCTCGGCGTCGATCTCGACCAGACGATCGGACAAGACCTTGCGGACTTAGTGCCGGAGATGGCCGGTCTGCTCGACGAGGTCGGTCGCCGGCCGGAGCGGCTGGCGCAGTCGCAGATCCAGCTGATGCGCGACGGACACGTGGTGGCGTTGTTGGTGCGCATCGCCGCCGAGCGCATCGACGGCGAGATCAAGGGCTACGTCGTGACGTTCGACGACGTCACCAGCCTGATCGCGGCGCAGCGCAAGGCCGCCTGGTCGGACGTGGCACGCCGCATCGCGCACGAAATCAAGAATCCGCTGACGCCGATCCAGTTGTCCGCCGAGCGCTTGAAACGCAAATACGCCGGCGAAATCCACACCGATCCCGACACGTTTGCAATCTGCACCGACACGATCATCCGCCATGTTGGCGATATCGGCCGCATGGTTGACGAATTCTCGTCGTTCGCGCGCATGCCGGCACCGGTGCTGCGCGACGAGGATCTGACCGAGCTTGTCCGCCGTGCCGCCTTTCTCCAACGCACCGCCAACCCGGAGATCCGCTTCGATCTCGATTTGCCGACAACGCCGATGCGGCTGTTGTGCGATGGCCGCCAGGTCAGCCAGGCGTTGGTCAACATCCTCAAGAACGCCGGCGAGGCGATCCAGGCGCGCGGCGCCGGCGCTGCGGCTGGCCATGTCCGCATCCGTATGACCGACGCTGACGGCAACGTCACCGTTGCGGTCGAAGACAACGGCGTCGGCCTGCCGCATAAAGAGCGCGATCGGCTGACCGAGCCCTATGTCACCACGCGTGCCGGCGGCACGGGTCTCGGGTTGGCGATCGTCAAGAAAATCATGGAAGACCACGGCGGCGAGCTGCGCCTCGACGATTGCGCCGGCGGCGGCGCGCGCGTGACGTTGCTGTTCGTGCGTGGCGAAGCGCGCATCACCGAAGCTGACGAAGAAGCTGACGAAACTGAACGCGTCAAACGGGAGGGCACCCATGGCGCATGACATTCTGGTCGTCGACGACGAGGCCGACATCCGAGCGCTGATTTGCGGCGTTCTCAGCGACGAGGGCTACGAGACGCGCGAGGCCGGCACCAGTACCGAGGCGCTGGTGGCGATCCGCACGCGGCGGCCGACGCTCGTGGTGCTCGACATCTGGCTCCAGGGCAGCGAGCTCGACGGCATCGAGATTCTCAAAGTGGTCAAGCGCGAATGGCCGACGGTGCCGGTCGTGATGATCTCGGGTCACGGCACGATCGAAACCGCGGTCGCCGCGATCAAGGTGGGCGCTTACGATTTCATCGAGAAACCGTTCAAGGCCGACCGGCTGCTGCATATCGTCGACCGCGCCATCGAGACCAGCCGGCTGCGGCGCGAGAACGAAGAATTGAAGCAACGCGCCGGCGCCGACGACGAGCTCGTCGGCCGCTCGCAGCAGATCGCGCAGTTGCGGCAACAGATCGAGCGTGTCGCCGCCACCAACAGTCGCGTGCTGATCACCGGCGTCGCGGGCACCGGCAAGGACATCGTGGCGCGGTTGCTGCATGCCCGCTCCAAGCGCGCGCGTGGGCCGTTCGTCACGCTAAGCTGCGCGACAATGCGGCCCGAACGCGTCGAGAGCGAGCTGTTCGGCGCCGAGCCGGGCGCGGACGGTGACGGCAGCCCGCGCAAGGTGGGCACCTTCGAAGAAGCGCACGGCGGCACGCTGTTTCTCGACGAGATCGCCGACATGCCGCTCGAAACGCAGGGCAAGATCGTCCGCGCGCTGCAAGAGCAGACGTTCGAGCGCGTCGGCGGCGGTCGGGTCAAGGTTGACGTGCGCGTCATCGCCTCAACCAACCGCGACTTGCAGAGCGAAATCGCCACCGGCCGTTTTCGCGAGGACCTCTATTATCGGCTCGCGGTCGTGCCGTTGGCGGTGCCGCCGCTGCGCGAACGCGCCGAGGACATACCCGAGCTTGCGCGGCATCTGATGGTGCGCGCGGCCGAGGCGGCGCGTGTCTCACCGCGTGCGTTCGGTGAGGATGCGATGGCGGCGCTTCAATCCTATGAATGGCCGGGCAACGTGCGCCAGCTGCGCAATGTCATCGATTGGGTGCTGATCATGACGCCGGGGGACGCGCGCGAGCCGATTCACGCCGACAATCTCCCGCCCGAAATCACGACGGTGGCGCCGGCGGTGGTCAAATGGGACAAGGGCGGCGAGCTCATGGGCCTGCCGTTGCGTGACGCCCGCGAAATGTTCGAACGCGAATATCTCATGGCCCAGGTCACGCGCTTCGGCGGCAATATCTCGCGCACCGCCGCGTTCGTCGGCATGGAGCGGTCGGCATTGCACCGCAAGCTCAAGTCGCTCGGCGTCGGCGGCAATGGCGCCAGCAACGGCAACGGTGCCGGCGCCAACGGCGAACGGCTGCACAATCTCGACGCCTGATCTCATCTTTTCGGAATCCAAATATGTCGCGTATCGCCTATGTGAACGGCCGCTATGTTCCGCACCGTCAAGCATGCGTCCATATCGAAGATCGCGGCTTTCAATTCGCCGATGGCGTTTACGAGGTCATCGCGGTGCGCGGGGGCGGTTTCGTCGATGAGACGCCGCATCTCGCGCGGTTGCACCGCTCGCTCGCCGCGTTGCGCATTGCGCAGCCGATGTCGGATGCGGCGCTCAAGGCGGTGATGCGCGAAACCATCCGGCGCAATCGCGTCGTCGACGGCATCATCTATCTCCAAATCACCCGCGGCGCGGCGCCACGCGAGTTTTCGTTTCCGCCCGCCGCGCGTCCGAGCCTGATCATGACCGCGCGGGCGCAGCGGCCGCTCGACCCCAAGATCGTCGAACGCGGCGTGCGCGTCGTCACCGTGCCGGATATCCGCTGGGCGCGGCCCGACATCAAGTCGGTGGCGCTGTTGCCGAATGCGCTCGCCAAGCAACAGGCGCGCGAAGCCGGCGCGTATGAGGCGTGGCAGGTCGATCGCGACGGCAACGTCACCGAAGGCACGTCGAGCAACGCCTGGATCGTCACCGCGAAGAATGAAATCGTCACGCGCCAGGCGGATCACGGGATCCTCAACGGGGTCACGCGTCTGGGCGTGCTCAAGGTCGCGGCCGAGGCGGGGCTCAAGTTGGTGGAACGGCCGTTCAGCGTCGCCGAAGCCGAGACGGCGCGTGAAGCCTTCCTCACCAGCACGACCAATTTCGTCGTGCCGATCGTGCGCATCGACGATGCCACGGTGGGCGAGGGGAAGCCGGGCGCGTTCGTTCGTCGCCTGCGCGCGCTCTACAGCGAATTCGCGTTGGCGGGCGTGACGCGATGACCGCCAAGCCGCGGGCGATCCTGTTCGCCCCGTCGCCGCAGGCGACAAGATCTTGAGTTGGCGAAGGGCACGATGACAGCCAAGCCGCGCGCGATCCTGTTCGACTGGGACAACACCCTGGTCGATACGTGGGAAACCATCCATGAAGCGCTGCTCGGCACGCTCGAGCGCATGGGGCATCCGCCGTGGACTCTCGCCGATACCAAATCGCGCGTCGCGCGCAGCTTGAAGCACAGCTTTCCCGATCTTTTCGGCGCGCGCTGGGAAGAGGCGCGACAGATCTATCTCGATAATTACGCCGCCATCCATCTCGAACGCCTGGCCGCGCTGCCCGGCGCCGCCGCGATGCTCGGAACGCTGCACGGCGCGGGCTATTACCTCGCAGTCGTCAGCAACAAGACCGGCGCGTCGTTGCGCACCGAAGCCGCCCATATCGGCTGGGACGGTTATTTTCGCCGGCTCGTTGGCGCTGGCGATGCGCCGGCCGACAAGCCCGATCCGGCCGCTTTCGTGGCAGCCCTCGACGGCAGCGGCATCGGCGCCGGCCGCCACGTCTGGTATGTCGGCGACACGGCACTCGACATGCAGAGCGCGCATCACGCCGGCCTGACCGGCGTGCTGTTGGGCGCGCCGCATTCGCCGCCGGCCGAACTGGCTAAGTTCCCGCCCGATATGCGATTTCCGGATTGTGGCAGTTTTGTCCGGCACCTCAGCGCCATGTGAATTCCCAATCCGGCCGGGGTCTGTTATCAATGGGATGAGCACGAACGGCCGCCCGGCGCCCAAGCCACACGGCGCATGCCGCAAATCGGCTCCGACAGAAATGAAAGAAGGGGTAGCCCCATGTCGTCGGAAAAATCACAAAATGTTCAGGACGTCTTTCTCAACAATGTACGCAAGAACAAAACACCGGTGACGGTGTTCCTGGTCAACGGCGTCAAGCTGCAAGGCATCATTACCTGGTTCGACAATTTCTGCGTGCTGCTGCGGCGCGACGCGCATTCGCAGCTGGTCTACAAGCACGCGATTTCGACCGTGATGCCGGCGCAGCCGATCCAGCTGTTCGAACCCGACAAAGAGACGGAAGAAGCCTGACGCGCAGCATGGCGTCGGAGAGCACGCGCCGTAATTCGGTCGGTCGGTGTCTGGTGGTCCATCCGGTGCTGCGGCGCGGCCGCGGCACGGGCGAGGGCGCGCGCATGCGCGGCGGTCGCACGCCCGAAGCGCGCCTCGAAGAAGCCGTCGGGTTGGCCGAGGCGATTGCGCTCGAAGTCGTCGCCGCCGAGGTCGCCCGGGTCGCCGCGTGGAGTCCGGCAGCGCTGCTGGGCAAGGGCGCGGTCGAAGCTTTCGGCGCCATGATCGCCGAGCATGCGATCGACGTCGTCGTCATCGACGCGCCTGTGACGCCGGTGCAACAGCGCAATCTCGAGCGCGCATGGAAGTGCAAGGTGATCGATCGCACGGGGCTCATCCTTGAAATTTTCGGCGAGCGCGCGCGCACGCGGGAAGGCCGTCTCCAGGTCGAGCTCGCGGCGCTGACCTATCAGCGTTCGCGGCTGGTGCGGTCGTGGACGCACCTCGAACGCCAGCGCGGCGGTTTCGGCTTCCTCGGCGGTCCCGGCGAAAGCCAGCTCGAAATCGATCGCCGGTTGATCACCGACCGCATCACCGTGCTCAAGAAGGAACTCGAAGGCGTCAAGCGAACGCGTCAGATCCATCGCGGCGCGCGCAAGCGCGTGCCGTATCCGGTGGTGGCGCTGGTCGGTTACACCAATGCCGGGAAGTCGACCCTGTTCAACCGGCTGACCCGCGCCACCGTCTCGTCCGCCGACCGGCTGTTCGAGACGCTCGATCCGACCATGCGGCGGCTCGATTTGCCGTCGGGCGATCCGGCGATCCTGTCGGACACGGTGGGCTTCGTCTCCGAGCTGCCGACGACCCTGGTGGCGGCGTTCCGCGCGACGCTCGAAGAAGTGAGCGAAGCCGACCTCATCGTCCACGTGCGCGACGTCCACCATCCTGACAGCGACGCGCAACGTGACGATGTGCATCGCGTGCTGGGCGAGATGGGCCTCGGCGAGCGCGTGGAGGCGGGACTGATCGAGGCCCTCAACAAGATCGATCTGCTGTCGCCGGATGCGCGCAACGCGCTGTTGAATCAGACTCACCGCAACGAATCCGCGGTGCCGGTGTCGGCGCGGACGGGGCAGGGCTGCGACCGGCTGTTGGCACTGCTCGACGAGCAGCTCGATGGCCGCGCACCGGTGCGGATCGACGTCAAATTGTCGGACGGCGCGGCGCTCGCGTGGCTCTATCGTCACGGCACCGTCGTCAAGCGCGAAGACGATGAGCGCGAAGCCCATCTCGAAGTACGTTTGAGCCCGGCCGAGCTCGGCCGGTTCCACGCCCGCCATACGGGCGATGAAACACGGAGGCGGCAATGAAAGTGGCGTTTCTCGGTCTTGGGGTGATGGGCTATCCGATGGCGGGCCATCTCGCCAAGAACGGCCATACGGTTGTGGTGTACAACCGCACCGCGTCGCGGGCCGAGGACTGGGTCAAGGAATATGGCGGCAGTCTGCGGCCGACGCCCGCCGATGCGGCGACCGATGCCGACATCGTATTCGCCTGCGTCGGCAATGACGACGATCTGCGCGCCGTCGTGACCGGAGCGCACGGCGCGTTCGCCGGCATGAAGCGCGGCGCGATCTTTGCCGATCACACCACGGCGTCGGCCGAGGTGGCGCGCGAGCTTT
The DNA here is from genome assembly GCA_028866355.1 of Alphaproteobacteria bacterium. GTDB lineage: Bacteria > Pseudomonadota > Alphaproteobacteria > ATCC43930 > CGMCC-115725 > REEB95. The sequence continues at coordinate 1,952 of JAGWIH010000037.1, read as the reverse complement.
ATCAACTCGCCAAGGAGCGCGGCATCGGCTTTCTCGATGCGCCGGTCTCCGGCGGCCAAGCCGGCGCGCAAAACGGCAAGCTCACCATCATGGTCGGTGGCGACGATGCGGTCTTCGCCACGGCGCAGCCCGTCATGGTGCATTACGGTCGCGCCGTCACCCTGATGGGGCCGGCCGGAAGCGGTCAGCTCACCAAGATGGTCAACCAGATCGCTATCGCCGGCCTGTTGCAGGGTCTATCCGAGGCGCTCAATTTCGCCGCCCGCGCCGGACTCGACGGCAAGAAGGTGGTCGAAACCATCTCCAAAGGCGCGGCGCAATCGTGGCAGATGGACAACCGCGCGCTGACCATGCTCGACGGCAAGTTCGACTTCGGCTTCGCTGTCGATTGGATGCGCAAGGATCTCGGCATCTGCCTGAGCGAAGCGCGGCGCAACAAATCGGCGTTGCCGGCGACCGCCCTGATCGATCAGTTCTATCAGCGCATCCAGGAGCGGGGTGGCGGCCGGTGGGACACCTCGAGTCTGATCAACCTGCTGATGGAAGCCTAGGGCGGGCGGGCTAAATTCCGACCCGCACAGATGTCAGGGTCGGCTTATAACCGTTTGTTCTTCAATATTTTTAGCCCGGCCACTTAACGTTCCTTCGCTTTGACGGCTTGCCATTCGGCTTCGAGGGCGTCGAGGCCGGCATGGGCCGAATCGATACCGCGGGCGGCAAGGCGGTCCTCGATTTGGCGAAACCGGCGTTCGAACTTGCGGCAGGCGCCGCGTAGCGCGCGTTCGGGATCGATCTCGAGTCGTCGTGCCAAATTAACGACCGCAAATAGCAGGTCGCCGAGCTCGTCCTCGCTGCGGCTGCGGTTGCCGGATTCAGCTTTAAGTTCTGCGATTTCCTCTGTGATCTTGTCGTAGATGGGCGCCACGTCCGGCCAGTCGAATCCGACGCGGGCCGCACGGCGCTGCAGCTTGGCGGCGCGGGTCAGGGCCGGTAGCGCCTGGCCGACGCCGTCGAGTGCGCTGATGCGCTGGCCCTGATCGGCGGATTTAGCCCGGCGTTCATGAGCCTTCTGATCCTCCCAGGCGGCGGTTTGGGCCGCTGCCGAGCCGATCCGGGCCGCGCCGAAAACATGCGGATGACGGCGAACCATCTTGTCGGCGATCGCCGCCGCGACGTCGTCGAAGTCGAATTCGCCGATTTCCTCAGCCATTCGGGCATGGAACGCCACCTGGAGCAGCAAGTCGCCGAGTTCTTCCTTGAGCTCGCGCATGGCGTTGCGTTCGGCGGCTTCGGCTACTTCGTAGGCTTCCTCGATGGTGTAGGGCGCGATGGTCGCGAAGTTCTGTTCGCGGTCCCACGGGCAGCCGGCCGCCGGATCACGGAGCCGGGCCATGATGGCCAGCAGCCGTTCGATCGGCGGTTGGGCGTGCGTCGGCCGGCGGCGCTTGGCGCGGCGTGCAGGCGGCGATTTTTTCGCGGTCATCGTGCGGCTCCCATGTGGCGCCATTCTAGCGGTCGCGGCCGCATCGGGCGGTACCGGCGCAAAACTCGGCGGTGAATTCGGTGGCATCGAGCGATAAAGGGCAGAAGCTAATATAACGCATAATGTATATTATGGGAAATACTGAGTCCGCTTTTCAGGACAAGGGCTTAGGCCGCTCCGGAACCTAAACCTCGATGATCATGCCGTCGTAGCCAGGTTCGACCCCGGCCGGCAGCGTTTGGCGCAGCGTTTCATAGTCCAGCGACTCGTCCATGTGGGTCAGCACGGCGCGCCGGGGCCTCACCCGGGCGATCCACCCAAGCGTCCGGTCGATATGGCTGTGGGTGACGTGCGGCTCCGGCCGGATGCAGTCGACCACCCAGGTGTCGATCCCGGCCAGGGCCTGGAATGCCGCTTCGTCGAGCGCGATGACATCGGTCGAATAGGCAAACCGCCCGAACCGGAAGCC
>JAGWIH010000036.1 GCA_028866355.1 Alphaproteobacteria bacterium | reverse complement strand
TTCGACGATTACCTGCGCGACGGGCCGCTTGCGGCGCTCGATGCGATCGAGCAGGCGACCGGCGAGAAGCAGATCAACATCATCGGTTACTGCCTCGGCGGGACTTTGGTCGCAGCGCTGCTCGCGTATCTCGCGGCCAAAGACGACGGCCGGATCAAGTCGGCGACCTTCTTCGCGTCGCTGGTCGATTTCAAGGAAGCCGGCGAGCTGTCGGTGTTCATCGACGAAGAACAGCTCAAGTCGCTCGAGGAGCGCATGAGCAAGCGCGGCTATCTCGAAGGCGCCGACATGGCGACCACGTTCAACATGCTGCGCGCCAACGATCTGATCTGGTCGTTCGTGGTGAACAATTATCTGCTCGGCAAGGAGCCCTTCCCGTTCGATCTGCTCTATTGGAACAGCGATTCAACGCGCATGCCGGCGGCGATGCACAGCTTCTATCTGCGCAACATGTACCAGGAGAACCGGTTGTCGCGGCCGGGCGGCATCACGCTCGCGGGTGTACCGATCGATTTGCGCAAGATCAAGACGCCGACCTTCATTCTCTCGACGCGCGAAGATCACATCGCGCCCTGGCGTTCGACCTACGTCGCGACACAGCTCTACGCCGGCCCGGTGACATTCGTGCTGGCGGCGTCGGGCCATATCGCCGGTGTGGTCAATCCGCCGGGCAAATCGAAGTATGGCCATTGGACCAACGACAAATTTCCCAAGGATCCGGAAGCCTGGCTCAAGGACGCCCAGTTTCACGACGGCTCGTGGTGGTCGCGCTGGGAGGAATGGGTCAAGCAATTCGCCGGCGGCGAAGTCGACGCGCGTGTTCCGGGCGACAAGAAACTCAAGCCGCTGGCCGACGCGCCGGGTACTTATGTGATGGTGCGGTCGGGAAGCTAGAACGCGCGATTGCGGACGAAGCACCCGATCAGCAACAAGCCGCCAATCACCAACACCGCGAAGGTCAGTGTCACGCCAACGATACGGGCGCGCGATGGCTGTCTGGTGGCGCGCAAGCCATAGGCGTGCGCCAGGCGCCCGATGATGAGAGCGATGCCGAGGGCATGGACCCAATAGCGGCTGAACCCGGCCGCCTCGATCAGCACGATCACCAGTAGCGCGAACGGCACGTATTCGGCGAAGTTGCCGTGAACGCGGATGGCGGTTTCGAGATCGGCGTGCCCGCCATGGCCGAGATTGACCCGCCGCCGCCCGCGCCCGCCGATCACCCGTGCGCTCAGGACGACAAAGATGAGCGCGCAAAGGCCCACATAAAGTGGCGAAACGATCAGCGCGTGCGCGAACATAAACCCTCAAGCGAACGGTTTAAGGCGACAATTTCTCCCGCGCGAGGCCGGCCGCTTCCGGCAGGCCCAGCATCAGGTTGAGGTTTTGCACGGCGGCACCGGCTGCGCCCTTCCCCAGATTGTCGAGCAGCGCCACCAGCCGCGCCTGACGCGCCGTTTCGGAGCCGAACACATAGAGCGTCATTCGATTGGTGCCGTTCAACGCCTCGGGCTCAAGCGTCTTGAGCGCGGCGGCTTCGTCGAGCGACGCCACCTGGACGAAGGCCTCCCCCTTATACGCGCGCGCAAGCGCCGCATGCAGATCTTCCAGCTTGGGCGTCGTCGGCAACGCGTCGAGCTGCAACGGCACCTCGACGATCATGCCCTGCGCGTAACGGCCGACCGCCGGCGCGAACAACGGGCGATGCGTCAGACCGGTGTGCGCCTGCATCTCCGGCACATGCTTATGCGCAAGACCGAGCGCATAAAGGCGGTACGGCACCTTTGTATAGTTGGGCGCGGACGTATCCTCGAACTCGGTGATCATGCTCCGGCCGCCGCCCGAATAGCCGGACACGGCGTTGACCGTGACCGGCCAGCTCGCCGGCAACAGCTTGGCTTCGACCAGCGGCCGCACCAAGGCGACGAATCCCGTCGCATAGCAGCCGGGATTGGCGACCCGCCGCGAATTCGCGATGGCGCCGCGCTGCTTCTCGGACATTTCTGGAAAGCCGTAGGTCCAACCGCGCTCCGTCCGATGCGCCGTCGAGGCATCGATGACGCGCACCGAATTGCTTTCGATCAGGCCGACGGCTTCGCGTGCTGCGTCGTCCGGCAGGCACAAGACCACCAGGTCGGCGCCGTTGAGCAGGTCGCGGCGCGCGTTCGTATCCTTGCGCCGCGCCGGATCGATCGACAGCAGATCGAGATCGCGCCGCGCCTTGAGCCGGCGGTGAATCTGCAGGCCGGTCGTGCCGGCCTCGCCATCGATGAAGACCTTCGCAGTCATCAGCAGTCCTTTCACACCATAATCGCGCACAAAAGAAAAGGGCACCGGCTTGCGCCGATGCCCTGCATGCGTGAATCGCGTGCGGAACTCAGCGCTTCGAATACTGGAAGCGGCGTCGGGCCTTGGCGCGGCCGTACTTTTTACGCTCGACGACGCGGCTGTCGCGCGTCAGGAAGCCGCCGGCCTTCAGCACGCCGCGCAGCCCCGGCTCGAAATAGGTGAGCGCTTTGCTGATGCCGTGGCGGACCGCGCCGGCCTGGCCCGAAAGGCCGCCGCCGGTGACGGTGCAGACGATGTCGTACTGGCCGGTGCGCTGGCAGACGGCGAACGGCTGGTTCAACAGCATGCGCAGCACCGGCCGCGCGAAATAGATTTGGCTGTCCTTGCCGTTGACGTTGATCGTGCCCTTGCCCGGCTTGAGCCAGACGCGCGCGACGGCATTCTTGCGCTTGCCGGTGGCATACGCGCGACCTTGCGCGTCGAGGCGCGGCTTGGCCTCGGTGGCGGGCGCCGGCGTGGCGGTCTTGAGGAGCTGGGCGCCCTGCGCCTCGCGCAAGGATTGCTGCAAGTCGGCCATGCTTACCTCTTGTTCTTCCGGTTCATCGCGGCGATGTCGAGCTTCTTCGGTTGCTGCGCTTCGTGCGGATGGTCCGCGCCCTTATAGGCGAACAGATGGCCCATCATTTTCCGGCCGAGCGGACCGCGCGGCATCATCCGCTCCACCGCCTTGACGATGACGCGCTCGGGATGTGCACCGGTGAGGATCGAACCCTTGGTGAGTTCCTTCAAGCCGCCGGGATATCCGGTGTAATGCCGGTTGAGGCTCTGCTTGCCTTTATTGCCGGTCAACGCGACTTTCTCGGCGTTGATGACGATGACGTTATCGCCGCAATCCATATGCGGCGTGTAGCTTGCCTTGTGCTTGCCTTTGAGCCGCAGCGCAATCAGCGACGCGAGCCGGCCGAGCACCAGCCCATCGGCGTCGATGAGCAGCCACTTCTTGTCGAGTTCCCTGGGCTTGAGCGATACGGTTTGGCCGGCTTGCATGGGGTTCTGTCCTCGCGAAGGCGCGCACCCTAGGGAAGCGGCCGCACGGGGTCAAGCTTTAAGAGCGGGTATCATAATACCTCACCTGATGCAGATTCCAGCGGGTGACCTGCGGCTGTTGGCAGCGACCGTCTTCTCGCCCACTCTGGCCGTCCATGCTCGCTCCAACTGATTCTCGCGCTCTGCCCCGCCGCGTCGCGCGCCTGTTCTTCCGGCATCACGTCGAAAACGGTCTGGCTGTCGCCATTTGCCTTGCGATCGTCGGCATCGCCACCGGCATTCCGTTCGGGCTCGACACGGCCGTGTTGGTCGGCACCGGCGCGTTGTGCGTTAGCGTCGTCGATCAACCGGGGCCGTTGCCCGGCAAACTGCCGGTGTTTGTTGCGACCATCATCGCGACCGGTGCGGTCTCGCTGCTTGCCGGTTTCGCCGGCGGTTCCGTGTGGGAGCTCGCGGTGGTGATCGCCGTGATGAGCGCCGGCTTTGCGCTGGCAACCGCCTATGGCCGTACGGCGCTGGTGTTCGGCATCGCCGGCGTTCTGTCGCTGGTTCTCGGCATGGCCGTGCCGCTCGGCAGCCCGGCGGAGGTGCTGCGGCACGGTGCGCTGTTCGTCGCCGGCGCGGCCAGCTATGCGGTGCTCGCGCTCATTGGCGCGCATTTGTTCGACGACCGCAACCGGCGCATGTTCCTCAACGAAGCGTTGCTGGCGTTTGCGCGGTATCTCTATGTCCGCGCGCAGCTCTACGATCCGGCGCTGCCGATGCCGACGGCGTTGCACGACGTCATCGAGGCGCATGGCGCGTTGATGGAGCGGCTGCAAGCGGCACGCAATGCGATCTTCGCCGGACGGCCCAATCCGCACCGGCGCCGCTGGATCGGCGGCATGCTGGCGTTGCTCGACGTCTACGAGGCAGTCCTGGCGAGCGACGCCGATTGGGAAACGCTGCGGCAGACGGCGAGCGGCGACGTGTTGGTCCGTTTCGCGGCGCTGACGCGCGATCTGGCGCACGACATGGAAGGATTGGCGCTCGCGCTCGTGGTGCCGACCGCGGTCGTACCGAGCGACCGGCACGTCGCGGCGCTCAAGGCGCTCGATGCCGCATTCGCCGCCACCCCGCCGACCGAGGTGCGCGCAAGCTTGCGGACGACGCGCGACGCCATCGCGGTTGCGGTGCGCCATGTCCAGCTGCTTGCGCATATCGTTGCCGGCCGGGCCGATCGCGCAACCGCCCTGCCCGACGCCAACTTGATCGCCTTCGTTCAGACGGCCGACACGCGGTTCGCGACGTTGCGCGGGCATTTGACGCCGACGTCGCCGGTGATGCGCTATGCCATCCGGTTGACCCTGGCGATGTTGGCCGGCTACGTGCTGACGGTCGCGATGCCGCGTTATGTCCATGGCGGCTGGATCCTTCTCACCATCGCGCTGATCATGCGCGCGAATTTCGCGGTCACGCGTCAACGCCGCAACGACCGGATCGTCGGCACGCTGATCGGGTGTGCCGTGGCCGCCGTGCTCGTGCCGGTCATGCCGCCGACGGCGTCGCTGGTGCTGATCATCGTCGCCGCCGGCATCGCGCACGCTTATGCCACGGTCGATTACCGCGTCGCGTCATTCGGTGCTTCGGTCATGGCGCTGGTGCTGATTCACCTCTTGGATCCGACTGAATTCCTGCTCACCGATCGTATCGTCGATACCCTGATCGGCGCCGGTCTGTCGGTGGCGTTCAGCTATTTCCTGCCAAGCTGGGAATGGCGCGACGTGCCACGTCTCGTCGGTCGCCTGATCGATGCCGACCGGGTTTTTGCCGCCGAGGCGCTGTCGACGGCGCCGGTCGATCAACGCTATCGGCTGGCGCGCAAGCGCGCGCTCGATAATTTCACCATTATCGCCACCACGACGCGACGGCTGTCGAGCGAGCCCGGCGTGCGGCAGCGTCAGCTCGCCAGCCTCAACGCGCTGCTCGGCGCGAACTATATGCTCGCGTCTGATTTGGCGTCGGTGCAGGGCTTGTTGCGGGCGCGCGGCCGCGAGATCAAGCCGGACGACGCGCGCACCGCGCTCGATGCGACGCGCACCCGCACGCTCGACCTTCTGACGCTCAAGCCCGAGGCCTTGCCGGCGCCGGCACGTCTGCGCCGGCGTGGCTGGACCGAGATGCCGGCCAGCCATGCGCTGGCGTTTCTCGGCCGGCGATTGCATCACATCGAACGTGCCGCGCAACGCACCGCCGCTTTGGCGGCGCGCGTGGTGCAACCGGAATAGAGCTTTAGCGCGCTTCGTTGCCGGAGTGGACTTCGCGCTCGCCGCGGAGCGCCCGCCGCCCCTCGCTGCCCTGCCAGATGAGCAGCGCCGGCACGCCGATCACCAGATCGCGGCCGCGCTTCAGCAGCGACAGCGCCAGCGCGGTATCCGGCGGCAAGCCGAACAGACCGCCGAGGATGACATAAGCGCCTTCCTGGACACCGACGGCGTTCGGCACGAAAAACGCGAAGCTGCGCAAGGCATAGAGCAGGCTTTCGATCGCCAGCACCGCGGCGATGTTGAGGTTCACACCCATGAGATGAAGTGCGATCCACGCTTCGAGTCCGTTCGCGAACCAGGCCGTCAGATGCAGAACGAAGCCGACCTGCGGACCGGCCATGCGCGCGTACATCGTGTGAATGTGTTGGTGGAAAGAACGCGTGTGACCGACCGCATTGGGAATCCAGCGTGGTGCCAGCCGCTCCGCGAGGCGTTCGACGACGCCCATGCCACGCCGTTGCACGAAGACGAAGGCGAAGATGGCGAACACGCCGACGATCAACCCGACGCCGATCGGCTTGGCGATGGCCGCGCCGGGATGGAGCCAGACCAGCAATCCGAGACCGACCGCGGCATAGACCAGCTGCGCCAAGGTTTCGAGCGTGACGTCGACCACGGTCGAAGCGAAGGACAGCACGCCGGCCAATCCCGCAACGGTTGCCGCGCGCGCGCCCATGCCGAAACCGCCAAGCTGCGACAGCGGCAGCACTTCCGAGCCGGAATCGCGCACGATACGGCCCCAGATCATCGTGCCGACGCCGACGGACCGCGGCGGCGGTAGGACCGCGTACCACGCCAGCCCGAGCAAACAGAACAACGCCAGATGATAGGCGCAGACGATCGCGAAGCCGGCCCAGTGGATCGCGGCGAGCGCATGCCACACGTCGGCGAAGCCGTAATAGCCGACGATCGCGGTGCCGACGAGCAACCCAACGATTGCCGAAACGATACTGACGAACCGCATCAGGCCGGATTACGACGGAAGCTCCACAGCCGCAGGCTGGAGAGCGCAACGTCGGCCAGTTTGGGCAGGAAATTCGGCCGCAGCAGACCTTGGTCGAATTCCTCCATGCGGCGCGCGTTTTCGGCGTAGCAGTCCTCGATGAACCGGCGGAAGGTGAAGCCGTCGAGGAAGACGCTCGCTTGGGTGGCGGAGAACTCCTTGCCGTCGTTGACCTGCGCGCCGCGCCGCGCGGTGCCGACCAGCCGTTTCAGCGCGCGGATGTAGAATCGCAGCGACGTCAGGCCGCGCCGCCAGCCTGCCGCGCGACCGCGCCGGGCTTCGTTATAGGCCATCCAATTGACGAAGAAGACGATGTGGCGCGTCTCCTCGTACATCAACGTGTCGAAGATCGCGAACATCGATTCCGGCAGAAAGCCCGACTGGCGCGCGATCTTGAACACGCCGAAGCCGAGGAAGGAATCGACACATTCGCCGAACCCGAAATCTTTGAAGGCGGTGGCGATGTCGGCCGGCAATGGATCAAGCGCGTGCTCCTCAACGTCGATGCCGTAACGCTTGATCATCTCACGAATGAGATCGGCGTGACGCGCCTCCTCGAAGCCTTGGAGCGCGATCGCTTCCTTGAGCACCGGATCTTCGACGGTCTCGGTGAATTGCTTGACGATAAGGCCGGCCCGCAATTCGGTGTGCAGCACCTCCTGCCAGAATGGCACCGCGCGCAGACGGCCGAGCGCTGCCTCGTCGAGCTCGGGCCACGGCAGCTTGTCGGGCTCGTAATGCTGGTACGTCGCCTTGAAATGCTCACAGAAGAGATCGCGATGCGCGATGCTGCCGAGCGCAACCGGCTTCGGCTTGCTCATGAATCGCCGCGCGAAGCGCACCAGCCGCGGCACGACCTGCGGCCGCCGCAAGCGCTTGTCATAGCCGGCGAGCCGGCGGTCGTTCTCGGCAAGGCAGAGGCCCATGAGCTCGCGGGTCGAGACTTCGACGCCGACCGACTTGCTGCCGGTAACCGTGAAGTTGTTGTCGGCGTCGGGCGCACCGCCGAGACCGCGGGCGATGCCGATGCGCTCCCAGATCAGGAACGCCCACACGGCGAGCACCTTGAGCGCGAACCACGGCCGGCGCCACCACTTCATGTTGCGCTTGTGCCAGGCGACCCAGTTGACGAAAAACAGGATGTGCCGTCCCTCTTCCTGCATCACCGGCTCGAAGGTTTCGACCAGATCCTTCGGGAAGTAACCCGAGCGCTTGGCCAATTCGAACAAGCCGAAGGCGAAGAAGCTGTCGATGCATTCGCTGTAGCCGGTGACCATGAAGGCCCATTCCGCATCGCGCGGTTTGACGTAAACCGGTTCTTCGGCGAGTTCGATGCCGTAGGCGCGCACCATGTTGGCGAGCACGTCCTTGTGCCGTCCTTCTTCGAAGCCGTTGAGCGCAATCGCCTCCTTGAGAAGCTTATCGCTCACGGTTTCGCCATAGGTCGCGACGCGGAGTTTCGCCTTGCCCTCGGTTTGCACGGCGATGTCCCAGATCGGCAACGACACCAGCCGATTGCGCGCGTCGGGATCGAGCTTCGGCCAGTCGATGACCGCCGGCTTATAGGGATTGAAGGTGTCGAGCAGCATCCGGCAGAACAGCGTCTTGTGCTGCTCGCTGCCCAGGCGGAATCGCTCCGGGCCGCCCGCCTCGCCATGCCACACGCGCGCCGTACGATCGGCGTCCGCGATCGATGAATCCATTACGACCCCTTTTCCCCAAGTCGGCGCGGTCATATTACCCAAACATTCCACCGGACATGAGCCAAATCGCCGCGCCCCAAAGGGGCCGCCGTCCGCGGAAAATCAGCGATTGTCCGCCGTGGAACCGCTCGCCGTTGCGGTCCGATCGGCACGCAGATGCTCGAGATAGGCGACGATGTCGCGACGCGTATTGGGCTCGAGCACCTTGATCGGCATCTTGTTGCCGGGCACTAGCGCTTCCGGATCGGCAAGCCAGTGATCGAGATTGGCGACGGTCCAGGTGAGCTTCGCTTTTTTGAGTGCCGCCGAATACGGGTAACCGGCGACGCTGCCGGCGGCACGATCGAACACCGTGCCAAGCGGCGGACCGATCTTGGCGTGGTCGAGCGTGTGGCACCCCGAGCAACGGTCGGCGAAGAGCCGCGCGCCGCGTATCGGATCGGGCGGCGCGTTGGGATCGAAGCGCGACAGATTCTGGATGTCGTCCGGCTTGTCGGCGCGGAAGAAGGTATAGGACAACGTGATGGTGCCGACGTCCTTGGCGTTGGGATCTTTATCGAGCGCCGGATCGACGAAGAAGTCGACCGGCATGAGAACGGTCTTGCCCGGCGCCAGCCGCTCGTCGCTGAAGCAGAAGCATTGGATCTTATCGAAATAAAGTCCGACCTTGGCGGGCGTCACGTTGAAGGTCGCGTGACCGACGATCGGTGTGTCGCTGAGGTTGGTCGCCGAGAAATAAACCAGTTTCTCTTCGCCCAGGTGAACTTGGACCGAGCGTTTTACGGGCTCGAAACGCCACGGCAGATCCGGAGCGATCGAGGTGCTGAATTGCACAGTGACGACACGCGGCGAAACCGCGCCCGCGTCGTCGGCGACCCGCTGCGTCGTGCCGTTGTAGCCGGTGGCGGCGCAGAACAGACGATAAAGCGGCACCGAGAATCCGACCAACGTCAGCATCGCGGCCAGAATGCAGGCCAGCAGGATGACGGTGCGGGTTTTGTGCTTTGGACGCGGCGCGGCCATTACGGATTATCGCAACGCCCGGCCGCGGCGTATCGTCCCGCGAGCGTGGCGTGGTGTCGCAGAATTCTGCGGTTTCCGGCTCTCATCCATGAATAGGCTGTCATGTGGGTACGAAGGCCGCATTCCGCCATAAAAACGGGGTGGCGTGGACAAAACCCGCATAGACCGCCTACAATAGGCACGCGACATCAATCTAAGCGGGGTTTCCCATGCGCTATAGCTTGCTGACTTCGGTTGCGTTCGCCGCGCTGATTGCCGCCGCGCCGGCCTCCTTCGCGTTCGAGATTCAACCGACGAACAACAACGCTGGCGTGGGTGCCAACCTCATGAACAACCCGGACAGCGAGAGCGACGGCATGTCGGCCAACCTCGCGGGTCGGGGCAACGGCAGCAGCCCGATTATGCACTTCGGCAACACTTCGCTGAGCATCAACGGCGGCAACAGCGGCTCGAACAGCTACGGCATGTCGCCGGCCTATCGCGAGCAATTCATGGGCGGGCCTGGCCAGATCGGCAACGCCGTTTCGCCGCGCTGATTGCGGTTGCCGTCGGCGTTGGCCGGCGGCTTGATATTCGTTTGTCTTTCCGATTGAACGCCTGTCCGCGGGGCCGCGCGGCGGCATGACGATGCTTCAGCTTGCCTTCGCGGTATTGGCGGCAGCGGCACTTTTCGGTGCCGGCTTGGCCGTACGCTATCTTCGCGGCCCATCGGCACCGCGTCTGCCCCAGGCACTGCCGCTCGCGCACGGCTTCCTCGGCGTCGCCGGATTGATTCTCCTGATCGCCGTTCTCAGGCACGGCCTGCCGTCGACGGATAACGGCACTGCCGGCTTCGGCCTGATCGCCGCCGGCTTTTTCGGCTTCGCGCTCGTGCTCGGACTTTTGATCGCGGCGCTGGCTTGGCGCGGACGCCGTCCGGGCGGCCTCGTGGTCGGGACACATGCGAGCGTTGCCATTGCCGGGGTCGTCGTCCTCGCGGCTTTGGTGGCTCTTCGCTAAGCCGAACTCACGAGTCGCGCGGCCCGGCCGGCGCGCGCTCGTATTTCCCCGCCGTTCACGTACAATGACCAATCCGCGCCCGACGCGGCCGTAAACGTCGTCGGCGCCACAGGGGGAAACATGGCGGACGCACGACAATCGCAGCCGCTTCAGGTCGTTCAGGTTTCGCACCTGATCGACGAACGCGGCCTGAGCGCAATCAACATCCTGCTGATCATCTGGTCGCTGTTCATCGTCTTCGCCGACGGTTACGACATCACGGCCATCAGTTTTGCCGCGCCGGCGATCGCCAAATCGTGGGCGATCACCGATCGCGGTGCCTTCGGCCCGGTGTTCAGCGCCAGCCTCGTCGGTATCCTGTTCGGCTCCGGGATTTTCGGCTGGGTCGGCGACCGTCACGGCCGCAAGAAGGCGTTGATTGGCTCGATGGTGGTCTTCGGCATCTTCACCTGGATTGCGGCTTATTCGACGACGCTAAGCCAATTGTTTTGGCTGCGCCTGGCCGCGGGTATTGGCATCGGCGGCGTGATCCCGAACGTCGTGGCGATGAACATCGAATTCGCGCCGCGCCGTTTGCGCTCGACCCTCGCTATCATCGCCGTCGGCATGGTGCCCATTAGCGCCGGCATTCCGGGCGTCGTCGCGGCGACGCTGGTGCCGGCGCACGGCTGGCAAATCATCTTCCTCATCGGTGGCATTGCGCCACTGGTGATCGCGGCGATCGCCTGGTTCGTGCTGCCGGAATCGATCAAATACATGGCGATTCACGAAGGCCACCGGAAGGACATGGAGCGGCTCATCGGCAGAATCCGGCCCGACGTGAAGGTTGCGCCGAACGCCCGCTTCGTCATCGAGGACGAGAAGCAATATTCCGGATTCAATCCGAAATATCTTTTCCGCGACGGGTTGCACGTGATCACGCCGCTGCTTTGGCTTCTCTTCGCGCTCAATCTCATGGGCTATTTCTTCCTGCTGAGCTGGACACCGATCCTGCTGACGGCCTCGAAGCTTTCGCTGCAAGTCGCCGCCGCGGCCGGAACGGCGTTGCAAATCGGCGGCACGATCGGCGCCTTCGTGATTTGCCGGCCGATCGACAAATACGGCTTCAAACCGATCACGCTCCTCTTCGTTCTCGCCGTGCCGGTCGTGGCCTCGATTGGCTTCGTCGGACTGACCGGCTCGGTGCCGCTGCTGATGATCGTGACCTTCCTTGCTGGCTTCTGCTCGCTCGGCATCCAGAGCGCGATCAACGTTGCCGGTGCGATGGTCTATCCGACATCGCTGCGCGCCAATGGCTCGGGCTGGGAGCTCGGGCTCGGCCGCATCGGTTCGATCGTCGGGCCGTTGCTGGGCGGCGCGTTCGTCACCTTGCCGATCCAGCAGCTTTATATGTGGTCGGCCCTGCCCTTCCTCGTCGGCGCCGTCGTTTGCCATACGATCTCGCGCCTGAACGAGGCGCGGCTCGCGGGCCGTCTGGGCCAGCCGGCGGT
>JAGWIH010000343.1 GCA_028866355.1 Alphaproteobacteria bacterium | reverse complement strand
GGCTTGAGATTCTGTGCCGAGACCGGATCGACGTTGAGGAAGTAATCGAGGTCGGAGCCGAACGCCTGTTTGAGCTTGTCGCGCTGGCCGTAGCCAGCGCCGTGGCCGATCAGCATCTTGAACTTGAGACCGGCTTCGCGCGCTTGGCGCAAGAACAGTGTGATGTCGGGATTGTAGCCGGTGTGCAGGATGACGTCGGCGTTGGCCCGCTTGAGCTTGGTAACTAGCGACGACAGATCCGACGTCGTCGCCGAATAAGCTTCGTTGAGGACGATTGGGATACCGTCGGCCTTGGCATGAACCTCGTCCGCCGCGCCGGTGTCCGAGCCGTAGGGCCCGTCTTCGTGGATGATGGCGCATTTGAGCTTGGTCGGATCGATCTTGAGCTGTGCCTTCGAATGTTCCTTGAGAAACGCGATCGCGGCCGCGCCATAGGCGTCGGCGCTGACGCCGGGACGGAAGGTGTAGGTCAGGTTCTTGCCCTTCAGCACCTTGGTGGCGACGGCGATGGTGATCCACAGGATCTTCTTCGCCTGTTCCATTTTCTCGGCCAAGGGGACCGCCTCGGGGCTGGCGTAGATGCCGAGGATGGTGTCGACGTGCTGCTCGCTGATCAGGCGTTCGGCCTCGTTGAGCGCGACTTCGACCTTGCTTTGCGCGTCGCCTTTCACCGGCTCGATCTTGTGCTTGCCAAGCACGCCGCCATGTTCGTTGACGAGATCGATGGCGATTTGGGTCCCGATCGAACCCGGCACCGAACCGGCGCCGGTGAACGGCCCAGTGAGGTCATAGAGCACGCCGATGCGGATCGGCGACGACGCGGCCTGAGCCCAGGCGCGACCGCCCGCGAGCGGCCCGGCGGCCGCCATCGCGGCCGTTACCGCGGAATACTTCAGGACCGAACGCCGCGTGGTCTTGCGCATGATTCCTCCCCCAAGAGCGGCTCGCGCGGCCGCATTTTGATCAGCCGCAGGCGCGGCCTGTTGCCGGCAGTGTTGGGCAAGTCCCCGAGCCTGTCAACGCGCCGCGATCGCCGCTAGGCATCCCACCGTGGCGGCGGCGCGGACCGACAAACGCCTTGTTTCCAAGCGGTTAGCTATGACCGACGGTTGCTTGACAGCTTGGTGCGGCGGTCCAATATGGCGCTCGCCGCGGCGCGGGCCGACAGCAGAGGACGCAGGCGATGGACAGCACGAGCGCGTTGGCGCACACGGTCAATCCAGCGAACGAGCGCGGCCGCGAGGGCTTCTATCAGCGCGCTGGCAGCCAGAATCTGGCGCCGCTGTGGCGCGTACTCGGCGCGCTCGTCACGGACGAGCCTGTGTCGCCGGTCAAAGCGACGATTTGGAAATACCGCGAGGTGCGCCCCTACCTGATGGAGGCGTGCAAGCTGATCACCGCCGCCGAAGCCGAACGGCGCGTGATGATGCTCGAAAATCCGGGATTGCCGGGTCAGTCGCGCATCACGCACAGCCTGTTCGCCGGCTTGCAGATCATCCTGCCCGGCGAAGTCGCGCCCGCCCATCGTCACGTGGCGTCGGCGTTGCGCTTCATCATCGAAGGCAAGGATGCCTACACCGCCGTCGCCGGCGAGAAAACCTCGATGCTGCCAGGCGATTTCGTGATCACGCCGTCGATGACCTGGCACGATCACGGCAACGAAGGCGATGGACCGATGGTGTGGCTCGACGGCCTCGACGTGCCGATCGTCAACTTGATGGATGCGAGCTTCCGCGACGGCTATCCCGACGCGAGTCATCCGGTGACTCGGCCGGAAGGCGCCGCCGAAGTCGAATACGGCTACAACATGCTGCCGGTCGATCAGGAATTCAGCGGCCAGACTTCGCCGATCTTCAACTATCCCTACGCGCGGACGCGCGAAGGCCTCGAGAAGCTGCGCCGCTTCCGCAAGCCCGATCCTTATGCCGGGTTCAAGATGAAGTTCGTCAATCCCGTGACCGGTGGCTGGGCGATGCCGACAATCTCGACCTGGATGCAGCTCGTGCCCAAAGATTTCAAGACCCAGCCCTATCGCTCGACCGACAGCACCGTGTTCACCGTGGTCGAAGGCAGCGGGTCGAGCATCATCGGCGGCCAGCAGTTCGACTGGCAGCCGCACGACATCTTCGTCGCGCCGAGCTGGCACTTCCAGGAACACGCGGCGTCGGAAGACGCCGTGCTGTTCGGCTTCTCAGACCGCGTCTGTCAGGAGAAACTCGGCTTCTTCCGCGAGCAGCGTGGCAACGAGG
>JAGWIH010000035.1 GCA_028866355.1 Alphaproteobacteria bacterium | reverse complement strand
TGACACAACAGCAGATGGCCGCGGAGCTCGGCATCAGCGCCAGCTATCTCAATCTGATCGAACACGACGAGCGGCCGGTGACGGTCTCGCTGCTGCTGAAGCTCGGCGAGAAGTACGGCGTCGACCTTAACGCCCTCACCGACGACGCCGAGCGGCAGCTGGCCGCCGCGTTGCGCGAGGTTTTCGCCGACGCGGGTCTGCGCGATAGCGGCATCGACACCGACGAGATCGCGCGGCTGGTCGGTGCCGCGCCGCGAGCCGCGCGTGCTATCGCCGATCTCTACCGCGCCCTGCGCGCGGCACGCGACGACGCCCAAGCGATCAACCTCAATCTGGCCGAAGGCCGCACCCGCCGCGTCGTACTGCCAACCGAGGAGGCGCGTGACTTCTTTGAGTCACGCCGCAATCACTTCGCCGCGCTCGAAACCGCCGCCGAAACGCTGTTACAGGCGGCGACCGGCGATCTCGGCCGCGCCCTCGGCGAACGGCTGGCGCGACGTCACGGTGTCACGGTCGAAATCGCGACCATCGCGAGCATGGCGGGCGCGTTGCGGCGCTTCGATCCGCGCACCCGCCGCCTGGACCTGTCCGAGGCGCTGCCGTTGGCGAGCCGCAACTTCCATCTGGCCTATCAACTCGGCCTGCTGGAAGCGCGCGAGCCGATCGGTGAAGCGATCCGGGCCGCCAAGCTGTCGGCGCCGGAAAGCGAGATGCTGTGCCGCATCGGACTGGCGAATTATTTCGCCGGCGCGGTGCTCATGCCGTACGCGACGTTCCTGTCGGCGGCGCAAGCCGAGCGTTATGACATCGAGCGCCTGATGAACCGCTTCGGCGTTTCGTTCGAGCAGGTGGCGCACCGGCTGTCGACGCTCAACCGCACTGGCGCGGCCGGCATTCCGTTCTTCTTCGCCCGCGCCGACATCGCCGGCAACGTCAGCAAACGCTTTTCGGCGGCCGGCTTTCACTTCTCGCGCTATGGCGGCGCCTGTCCGCGTTTCGTCGTCCACGAAGCCTTCGCCACGCCCGGCCTGATCCGCCGCCAGATCGCCCGGCTGCCCGACGGCACGACGTTTTTCTGCGTGGCGCGCACGGTGGAGAAGCCGGTCGGCGGCTTCCATGCGCCATCCGGCCACATGGCGGTGGTGCTGGGATGCGATATCGGGCGGGCGGCGGAGATCGTCTATGCCGACGGCCTCGATCTGACGCGTTCGGAACCGGTGACCGAAATCGGCACCGGGTGTCGGTTGTGCGAGCGCGCCGACTGCCGTCAGCGTGCCTTCCCGCCGTTGCAGCACCGTTTAGTGGTCGACGAAGCGGTCAAAGGCCCGTCGGCCTATGCCTTCCAGCCGCAGCGCTAACGCGCGTCCCCGCATAAGCCGCCCACCCTTTGGCGCGCAGCGCGCAGGCGTCGCAATCGCCGCAGCCATGACCCCAATCGTGCAACGTGCCGCGCACGCCGCGATAGCAGCTGTGGGTTTCGGTGCGGATGAGCTCGACCAGCGCCGCGCCGCCGAGGCTTTCGGCCAAGCGCCAGGTCGCCGCCTTGTCGATCCACATCAGCGGCGTTTCGAGCGCCAGTCGCGCGTCCATGCCGAGATTGATCGCCGCTTGGAGCGCCTTGATGGCGTCGTCGCGGCAATCGGGATAGCCGGAGAAATCGGTCTCGCACATGCCGCCGACGACGTGCTTGAGGCCGCGTTGGTACGCGACGATGGCGGCGAAGGTGAAGAAGACGAGATTGCGGCCGGGCACGAAGGTCGTCGGCAAACCGTCCGGCCGCTTGCCCAGCGGCAGGTCGGCCGTCAGCGCGCTTTGGCTCACTTGGCCGAGTACATCGAGCGGAATTACCCGGTCGGGACCCAGCCGCGTCGCCCAGGCGCGGTCGAGCGCCGCCAGCTTGCGCCGCACCGGCTCTCGCAATTCCATCTCGACGGCGTGACGCTGGCCATATTCGAAGCCGACGGTCTCGACACAACGGAAGCGGTCGAGCGCCCATGCAAGGCAGGTGGTGGAATCCTGGCCGGCCGAGAACAGCACCAGCGCGCTATCGGCGTCGAGCGCAACCATACGATCAGCGGCGGCCGAACAGCTTTTCGATTTCAGCTAGACTCAGCGCGACGTAAGTCGGCCGGCCATGGTTGCACTGACCGGAATGCGGCGTCGCTTCCATCTGGCGCAGCAGCGCGTTCATCTCCGACTGGTTGAGGCGCCGGCCGGCGCGTACGCTGCCGTGGCAGGCGATCGTGCCGCAGACATGTTCGAGCCGTTCCTTGAGCGACAGCGCGCCGCCGAGCTCGGCCAACTCGTCGGCGAGATCGCGCACCAGCCCTTTGACGTCCGTCTCGCCCAGGATGGCGGGAACCTCGCGCACCACGACCACGCCGGGACCGAAGGCTTCGAGCACTAGGCCGAGCTCGGCCAGCTCGGGTGCGCGCGCCGCCACGCGCGCGGCATCCGCAGCGTCGAGCTCGACGACTTCGGGCAGTAACAGGATCTGGCGTTTGACGCCGGAAGCCGCAATTTCGGCTTTCATCGCCTCATAGACCAGACGTTCGTGCGCCGCGTGCTGATCGACGATCACCAGACCGTCGGCGGTCTGCGCCACGATGTAGGTCTCATGCAGTTGCGCGCAGGCGGCGCCCAAGGGATGCGCGGCCACGTCCGGCGCCGGCGCTTCGACAACCCGCGCTGCCGGCGCGGTCGCCGCAAGCGGTGCCTGATACGCCGCGGGCGCTTCGGCCAAGCCAGGATTGAGCGCCAACGCCGGCGCGGCGCCGCCGCGCGGATTCCATTGCACCGGCTGGAAAGCCGCGACCGCCTGCGCGGCGACCGTGGTCGAGGCGCGATGACCGGCCGCGGCCAGCGCGTTGCGCAGCGAGCCCACGATCAGGCCGCGTACCATCGCGGCGTCGCGGAAGCGCACCTCGGCCTTCGCCGGATGAACGTTGACGTCGATGTCATCCTCCGGCCCGGCGAGGAACAGCACCACCATCGGATGCCGGTCGCGCGCGAGGAAATCCTGGTACGCGCCGCGCACCGCGCCGGCCAAAAGCTTGTCGCGCACCGGCCGGCCGTTGACGAACAGATATTGATCGCGCGCGGTGGCACGGTTGAGCGTCGGCAGGCCGGCGAGGCCGGTCAGGCGGAAGCCTTCGCGTGCCGCGTCGATGACCATCGCATTGTCGGCAAAGTCGCGGCCGAGAACGGCACCGAGCCGCACCCGGCGGATCTCGCCGGCCGATTTACCGGCAAGGTCGGGCTCCGCGGCATTCATGCGCAGCAGCGGCTTTTCCTCGTCGCCGATGACGGCGAAGGCGACCGACGGATAGGCCATGGCCAAGCGCTCGACCGCTTCGACAGCGGCATCGCGCTCGGCGCGTGCGGATTTGAGGAATTTGAGCCGTGCCGGCGTCGCGTAGAAGAGATCACGGACTTCGACGCGCGTGCCCTGACTGAGCGCCGCCGGCTCGACCGAAGATTTGGCGCCGCCTTCAATCGCGATCTTGAAAGCGTCGCTTGCGCCCCGCTTCCGGCTGGCAATCGAAAGCCGGCTGACGGCGCCGATCGACGGCAACGCCTCGCCGCG
Organism: Alphaproteobacteria bacterium; assembly: GCA_028866355.1. Classification (GTDB taxonomy): domain Bacteria; phylum Pseudomonadota; class Alphaproteobacteria; order ATCC43930; family CGMCC-115725; genus REEB95. The sequence continues at coordinate 8,302 of JAGWIH010000035.1, read as the reverse complement.
GAATCCCAGCGTGCGAATATGCAGCAGATCGTCGTCCGGCAGCTTCGACGTGCAATGGCGCTCGACCGCCAGCGTGAGTTCCGCCGCGTTCATGCCCTCGCCGTCGTCACTGACCAGGATCAGGCTCGCGCCGCCGTCGCGCAGCGTGACTTCGATCCGGCGCGCGCCGGCGTCGAGCGCATTCTCGACGAGTTCCTTCACCGCCGCCGCCGGCCGTTCGATCACCTCGCCGGCGGCGATGCGATTGACGACGACGGCGGGCAGTTGGCGAATGGCCATGCCCTATTTTGCCTTGGGCCGGCCTTCCTCGCCAAGGTATTGACGCGCGAGCACCTTGCCCTGCTCGACCGCCGGCTGATCGAACGCGTTCACGCCCCACAACTCGGCGGCGATCATCGTCTCGAGCATGTAGTGCATGAGCAGCGCACCGATTGCCTGTGCATCGAGTCGTTCGATGTGAAAGATACGAGTCGGCCGTCCGTTGCGGATCAGCGTCTGCGCCGTTGCGCGCTGCTCGGCGTCGATCAAATCGCCCATGCGCTTGCCGGCAAGATAGCCAAGACTCGCATCCGCCAGCTTCGCCGGCATCCGCGGGCCCTTGCCCGCCTGCGCCAGCATCACCAGCGAGAACATCTTGTCGGCCGGCCCGTCGAGATAGAGCTGGAGCTGGCTGTGCTGATCGACCGTGCCGACGGCGCGAATCGGCGTCGTGCCCTTGCCGTCCTTGCCCAGGCTTTCCGCCCATAACTGGCGGAACCACAGGCCGAAATGCGCCAACCGATCGACGTAGGGCATGACCACGGTGCTGACGATTCCGTGGCGCTCGTTGAGCGCGACGGACACCGCCGCGCCGACGGCCGGCGCCGCATCGCGCGGATCCTTGGCGGCGAGCGTCGCATCGAGCACGGTGCCGGCGCCGCGCCGCAGCGCGCCAACGTCGACGCCCGCGATCATCGCCGGCAACAGGCCGACGATCGACAGCACGGAGTAACGGCCGCCGATGTTGGGATCATGTTCGAGGGTGCGCAGCTTACGCGTCGCCGCCAGCGCGCGCAGCGGATTGGGCTTGGGCTCGGTGATGACGATGGTGCGCGCCGCGGTGCGCTTGCTGAGCCAGTTCATGCAGGCGAAGAACTGCACCAGCGTTTCGGCGGTACCGCCCGATTTGGAGATCGCGATCAGGCCGGTCTTGGCCGGGTCGAGCGCGTCGAACAGCAGCGTGAAACTGTGCGGATCGACATTGTCCATGAAATGGACGCGCGTGCGGCCGGGCGGCGCCAACGCGACCAACGTCTGGCCGCCAAGGCTCGACCCGCCGGTGCCGAGCACGATAACGTCCTTGAACTTGGCGAACTCCGTGGCGAGCGGCTTGATCTGAGCAAGGTCGTCCCGCCGCGCCGGCAGCCGCAGCAACGGCAAGCTGCCGTCGCGCTGCATCTTCGTCAATTTGGGTAACGCCAACGCCGCGCGGCGCAAGGTGTCGTCGAGCTCGGCAGACGTGACGCCGGCTTTGCAATTGTCGGCGAGGCAGCCGGCGATGTCCTGACGATAGCTCATGGGTGTCATCCTCCGGAAACGCGGGTCCGGTCATCAACGCCCGGAGATCGCATGAGTTCAATATCGCCGGCCGCCGAAGGAAAAAATTCACGCCGGCGCGTGGCGATGTCGCACCGGCTTTAGAACAACCAGTCGAAGAAGCCTTTGTCCTTTGGCGTGCGTTCGATGGTCGGTTTCGGCGTGGCGGCCGCGGTCGCCGTCGCGTTGGTGCCGGCGGCTGCCGTGCCGTTCGCGGCATTGGCGCCACCGGTGCCGTTGGCGCCGAACTCGCGCAGCCGTTCGGCTTCCGCCGTCGGGTCGAGGGTCTGGTCGGGACTGGTCGGCTCTGAACGCCAAAACAACAGACGTTGAGTCAAGGTGGTGCTGGCAAACGCGGCCTGGTTGTCGTTCTTCACGAGTTGCCGGATATCCTTGGGCGCTTTGTTAGCGCCGGCATCCTGCAGCAGCGCGCTTTCACCGGCGCTGCGCGATTTGTCTGGCGGCAACGTGTTGAGCTGGTTGTCGCTGGCGCGGAACACGGTCTCCTGCGCTTGTGCGGTCGGCGACAATTGCTGCGTCGGCGCGCTGCCGGGTTTCGGCGGCCGCAACGTGTAGTCGGGCGGAATGGCGAGCGGCGCGTTGGTCGTAACGTCGAACTCGTCGGGCACGACCTTTTCCATGCCCAGACCGCGTTTGACGTCGGTCCAAGTACTGCAGCCCGAAACGGCCAGCGCCGTAAGCGCCAGAGCTATAAAAACCGGAATGGAGGAAAACCGAGCCCGCCCTAACACCATAACCACCCTCAACCAAGACGCCGAAAAGTTTACCTAATCCGAGACCCGTTCGCCAAGCAGTCCGTCGAGGGCGATAAAGAAGACCCCCAGGCAAATGGCCGTATCGGCGACGTTGAAGGCGAACCAATGCAGCGTGCCGAGGTGAAAATCGAGGAAATCGACGACCGCGCCGCGCGCCAACCGGTCGACGATGTTGCCGACCGCGCCGCCGATCACCAGACCGATGGCAAGCTGCAAACCGTGCGTGCCAGCGCGTGATAGCCACCACACCAGCGCTGCCACGATTGCCGCCGCGAGGACGGCGAACAACAGCGTCTCGCCGCCACCGTTGAACAGGCCAAAGCTGACGCCATGGTTCCAGGTCAAGACCAGATTGAAGACGGGCAGGACGGCGACCATATCGGTGCCGCGCGCCGCAAAGAAAGCGACCACCCAGGCCTTGACCGCCTGATCGAGTGCCACAACCGCGAGGGCAACGAGAAGGCCGCGTCGCATCACGCTGCCTCGCCGCGTGCGCCGACCGCATCGGCACAGCGACGGCACAAATCGGCGTAGGTCGGATCGCCGCCGACCTCGGGCAGCACGCGCCAGCAGCGGGCACATTTATCGCCGGGCGCGCGTTCAACCACGACGGCAACGCCGGGCACATCGGGCAGCGTGAAGGCACTGGCCGGCGGCGCGTCGGTGCTGAAGCTCGCGGCCGAGGTGATGCACAATTCCGCCGCGTCGACGCCGGCAAAAGCCGCCTGCACATCCGCATTGGCATAAATCCGGACCGCGGCCTGCAAACTCGAACCGAGGAATTTCTCGGCGCGCTTCAATTCGATCGCGCCGGTCACGACGCGGCGGACATCGCGAATGCGCGCCCACTTGAGGCCGAGCGCCTCGTTCCGCCAAGTCGCCGGTATTTGTGCGTAGAGCTGGAAATGGATGCTGCTGTCGTCGTCGCCGTGACGGCAAAGCCATGCTTCCTCCGCCGTGAAGCACAGCACCGGCGCCAGCCAACGCACCAACGCGTCGAGCACGCGGTCGAGCACCGTGCGTACCGCACGGCGACGCAAGTCGCCCGGTGGATCGCAATAAAGCGAGTCCTTGCGCACATCGAAATAGAACGCCGACAGATCGACGGCGCAGAACGCATGCAGTTCGGTGAACATGGTGTGGAAGTCGTACGCCTCGATGCATGTGCGCACGATCCCGTCCAGCGCATGCAGGCGGTGCAGCACCCAGCATTCGAGCTCGGGCAGTTGGGCCTCGGCGACGCGTTCGCGTTCGGCGAAGCCGTTGAGTGCGCCGAGCAGGTAGCGCAGCGTGTTGCGCAGCCGGCGATAGATTTCGCTCTGCTGCTTCAGGATCTCGGGACCGATGCGCAAATCGTCGGCATAATCGGCGGCAACGACCCACAGCCGGAGAATGTCGGCGCCGCTCTTCGCCACGACATCCTGCGGCGAGGTCACGTTGCCGAGCGATTTCGACATCTTGCGGCCTTGCTCGTCGAGGACGAAGCCATGCGTCAGCACCGCCTCGTACGGCGCCCGGCCGCGCGTGCCGCAGGATTCGAGCAGCGACGAATGGAACCAACCGCGATGCTGGTCGGAGCCTTCGAGATAAAGTGACGCCGGCCAGGCAAGATCCTTGTCCCGGCGCGGTTCGAGCACGAACGCGTGCGTCGAGCCGGAATCGAACCAGACGTCGACAATGTCCTTGATCTGCTCGTAATCGGCGGGATTGCGGCCGGATCCGAGGAAATCCGCGGAATCGCGCGTGAACCAGGCGTCGGAGCCTTCCTTCTCGAAGGCGGCGGCAATCCGGTCGATCACCGCCTGATCGCGCAACGGCGCGCCGGTCTTCTTGTCGACGAAGACGGCGATCGGCACGCCCCAGGCGCGCTGCCGCGAAATGCACCAATCGGGCCGCGTCTCGATCATGGCGCGGATGCGGTTGCGGCCCTGCTCGGGAATCCAGCGCGTCGCGTCGATCGCGGCGAGCGCGGTTTCACGCAATGTCCGCCCATCGGCACCCTTGATGTCCATGCCGATGAACCATTGCGGCGTGGTGCGGAAGATGAGCGGCGCCTTGGAACGCCACGAATGCGGATAGGAATGGACCAGCTTGGCCTCGCCCAGCAACGCGCCAGCCTGTTTCAGCGCCGCGATCACCGCTTGGTTGGCGTCGCCCTCCTTGCCGTTCGGCTTGTAGACGCGCTTGCCGGCGAACAGCGGCAGCGACGCGACGTAGCTGCCGTCGGCGGCGACGGTCTCGGGCACGGCGATGCCGTGCTTGCGGCCGAGATCGAAATCGTCGGCGCCATGACCCGGCGCGATGTGGACGAAGCCGGTGCCGTCGGTGTCGGTGACAAAATCGCCCGGCAGCAGCGGCACGTCGAAATCGTAACCCTGACCGTGCAGCGGATGCCGGCAAACCGTACCGGCGAGCTCGACACCCTTGAGCGCCATCAACATATCGGCCTTGAAGCCGAGGGTTTTCTCGAGCTCGGGCCAGCGCGTTTCGGCGACGACGATGTGCTCGCCGGGCTTCAGCGGACTGTCGCCGGCGACTTCGCGGACGCGCAGCACGAGATAGATCATGTCGGCGCCGTAGGCGATCGCGCGGTTGCCGGGCAGCGTCCACGGCGTCGTCGTCCATATCATGATCGACGCGTTCTTGATCTCGCGATGACCCGGTTTCACCACTGGAAATTTCACCCACACCTGGGTCGATGTGTGGTCGTGATATTCGATCTCGGCCTCGGCCAGCGCCGTCTGCTCGACCACCGACCACATCACGGGTTTCGAACCGCGATAGAGCAGGCCGTTCATCAGAAACTTGCCGATCTCGCGTACGATCTGCGCCTCGGCGGGAAGTTCCATCGTCGTATACGGATGCGACCAGTCGCCGATGACGCCAAGACGCTCGAACTCGGCGCGCTGGACGCCGATCCAATGCCGCGCGAATTCGCGGCATTCGTTGCGGAATTCGACGATGGGCACTGCGTCTTTCGATTTCTTCTTGGCGCGGTACTCCTCTTCGATTTTCCACTCGATCGGCAGGCCGTGGCAGTCCCAGCCCGGCACGTAGACGGCGTCCTTGCCGCTCATCTGCTGCGCGCGGTTGATGACGTCCTTGAGTATCTTGTTGAGCGCGTGGCCGATATGGAGGTTGCCGTTGGCGTAGGGCGGGCCGTCATGAAGGATGAATTTCGGCCGGCCCTTCGACGCCGTTCGTTGGCGTTGCCAAAGACCGATGCGCGCCCAGCGTTCGAGCATCGCCGGTTCGCGTTTGGGCAGATCGCCGCGCATCGCGAATGGCGTGTCGGGCAAGAAGACCGTCGCGCGATAATCCTTGCCTGGATTGGCGCCGGAATCCGCCCCAGAATCTGCCGGTGAATCGTCAGCCATGACGTTGGTCATAGGCGGACGGCACGGCCGCGGTCAACGGAAAGGGCGTCACGGTTCGGGTTTTTCGGCCGTCAGGATGCGGCGCGCCCGCGCGACATCGTCGCCGATCTGCGCCTTGAGGGCGTCGAGATTGGCAAAGGCCGCGTCGGGACGCAGATAGTCGACCAGCGCCAGGCGCAGATGCCGACCGTAAAGCTCGCCGGCGAAATCGATGAGATAGGCTTCGAGGCCAAGCGCGTGCTCGCCCAATGTCGGCCGTCGGCCGAAATACGCCGCCGCCGGATGCCATACCGTGCGCTTGCCGTCTTCAATGCCGGCGAAGGCGGCATAAATGCCGGGCGCTGGCCGCAGGTAATCGGCCAGCGGCAGATTGGCGGTCGGATAGCCGAGGCTTTTGCCGACGCCCGCCGCGTGTTCGACGCGGCCGTCGACTTCCCACCAGCGACCGAGAAGCTTCGCCGCTTCGCGCGGCCGGCCGCCGGTCAGGTGCTCGCGAATGCGGGTCGACGAATAGGCCTCGCCGCCGGATGCCGCTTCGCGCTCGACGACGGTGACGGCGAAACCGCGCGTGCGCGCCGCCTCGACGAGGAACGCGGCGGTGCCGCGGCGCTGGTTGCCGAAGACGAAATCGTAGCCGACGACGACGTGACTGGCACCGAGGCCGCGCACCAGAATCTCGTCGATGAATTGTTCCGCCGTGCGCTTGGCGAATTCGCGGTCGAAATGCAGCGCGAAAAGTAAATCGACTCCAAGCGCTTCGATGTGCCGCGCCTTGCTGCGAAAGGGTGTTAGCCGGAACGGCGGCGCCGTCGGATTGAAGACGGCATAAGGGTGCGGCTCGAAGGTAAGAACAGCGTGCGGCGTCCGGGCCGCGCGCGCGGCGCGACCGGCGGCCGCGATCACAACCCGATGGCCGGGATGGAGGCCGTCGAAGTTGCCGATGGCGACCGCGGCGCCGCGATCGGCACCTTCGGCGCGCTCGTGTCGGAAGATGCGCACAGGCGTGAAACTATCCCGGGAATCGGGCGGACGGATAGGGCCGCATTGCCTTGCGAGTCGGGTCCGTCTGCCGCGCGGCTATGGGGTCGCGTTGCGGCGCGAGGGCACCATGACTTCGGCCTCGCCGTCGAGCACCACCAGATCGCCGACGCGGCAAACGGTTTTCAGCCGCACCCGCTTCTTCACCGCGTCGATGTCGGTGACGGTGACCTGCGCCTCGATCGTCTCGTCGATGCGCACCGGCGCGCGAAACGCGAGCGACTGGCTAAGATAGATCGTGCCCGGACCCGGCAGGATGGCGATCACCGTCGACAGAAAGCTGGCCGACAGCATGCCGTGGACGATGCGGCCCTTGAACCGCGTCGCCTTGGCGAATTCGTCATCGAGATGGAGCGGATTGTGGTCGCCGGTCAGGTCGGCAAACGTGCGCACGTCGGCGTCGGTCACGGTGTGAAAATAGGAGGCAGTCATGCCGACGGCGAGATCTTCGAGCGCATAAGCCCGGCGCGCCGCCGCGCGCTGACGAACATCGTCCATAACGAACTCCGTGGTCGACCCCACGCTTTTGTGCAGTGCACATTAAACGTCGGCATCGGTGCCGGCAAGGGGGAGCGCTAGAATTGGCTGTTCGTATCGGCATTCTGGCGGTTTGGCGACGCGCGCCGCAATGTCATTGGCGTGACTTTTTCGCAACGGCACAATCGGCCGGCAGGACCCTTCCCGGACCGAACCGCGGGCGCTAGTCTCGCCTCGGCTGCGCGCCGCGCCGTCTCCGGAGATTGGCCAACTTGGACTCAGACACCGCCGCCTTGCGCGACATGTGGTATTTCGCCCTGCCGGGCCATGCGCTTCGGCGTGGCCGGGTCGTCGCGCGCACGCTGCTCGGCGAGCCAGTGTTGATCGGACGCGCGGCCGACGGCGCGCCGTTCGCGTTGCGCAACATCTGTCCGCATCGCGGCATCCCACTGAGCTACGGCACATTCGACGGACGCGAGGTCGAATGCTGCTATCACGGCTGGCGGTTCGATACGACCGGCCGCTGCACGGCCATCCCGTCGCTCTACGAAGGCCAGAAGCTGACGACCGGCAAGATCGGCGTCGTGGCTTATCCGGCGCGCGAGATCCAGGGCAATGTGTGGCTGTTCTTCGGTGACGACCCCGACAGCGCGCCGCCACCGCCCGAAATCCCCGAGATCGGCGCCGCGACGCCCAAGCTTTTCGAGCGCATGCGCGTGCCGGCCGCGATCGATCACGCCGTGGTCGGCTTGATGGATCCCGCACATGGCGCGTTCGTCCATCGCGCGTGGTGGTGGCGTTCGCGCGGCTCGATCCACGAGAAGGCCAAGGAGTTCGCCGCCAGCCCTTTCGGCTTCACGATGCTGCGGCACGCGCCGTCGTCGAACGCCAACGCCTATCGTCTGCTTGGCGGCGCGCCCGAAACGGAGATCACGTTCCGTCTGCCGTCGACGCGCGTCGAACACATTCGCGTCGGTAAGCGTTTCGTCGCCAGCCTGACGGCGGTGACGCCGCTGACCGACGGCGAGGCCGAGGTCAATCACGCGATCTATTGGGATC
>JAGWIH010000034.1 GCA_028866355.1 Alphaproteobacteria bacterium | reverse complement strand
TGTTCGGCAACGTCGAGCTCTACCAAGACAAAGGTAACGCGCTGCATTCCGACAGCGTGACCATCAACATGGCGCAAGGCACGGCGGTCAGCCACGATCCGGTCGAAGGCGACGGCACCTTCGGCCACGTCCAGGCGCAAGGGCTGCGCATCCTCGACCGCGGCCAGACCATGATCTTCACCGGCCACGCGTCGCTTGATCTCAATTCACGAACGAAGGCGACGCCGTGAGCCTGCGGCTTGCGGTGGTTTTTCTGGTTGCGACGGTCATCGCGGGCGTGGCGCCGCCGCGTGCCCTGGCGCAGCTTGCCGGCGCGCAGGCCAGCAGCCGTCCGATCCATATCGAAGCCGACAACGGCATCGAGTGGCAGCAAGCGCGCAACGTCTATATCGCGCGCGGCAACGCCTCCGCCACCCGCGGCAACGCGACCGTGACCGCCGACACTCTCTACGCCTATTACCGTCCGGCGGGGCAAGGTGCCGACCATCCGGCCACGCCGACGCCGGCTCCGGCGCCGAGCAAGGATGCGCAACGCACGCAGAGTCCGCTGCAAGGTGGGTCGTCGACCGAGATCTATCGGATCGAGGCGCAGGGCCACGTCCACTTCATCAATGGCGATCAGGAGGCGTTCGGCGATCACGCGGTTTACGACGTCGACCAGGCCGTCATGGTCCTTACCGGCAACGGCCTGCGTATCGTGACGCCGAATGAGACAATCACCGCGCGCGATTCGCTCGAATGGTACGACAAGAAGCAGATCGCGGTGGCGCGCGGTGACGCGCTGGTGGTTCGCGCCGATCGCCGGATGCGCGCCGATATCGTCACGGCCGACGTCGAGAAGCAAGGCGACCAGCCGGCGCAAATTACGCGGATCAACGGCTATGGCAACGTGCTGATCTCCGCGCCGGGTCAGATCGCCCACGGCGACGAGGGCGTCTACAACGTCGGACCGCAGATCGCGACGCTGATTGGCCACGTCCGACTGACCAAGGGCGACAACGAGCTGCACGGCGAATATGGCGTCGTCGATCTGAAGAACAACGTGAGCGAGATCCTGGCCGCGCCGCCGAACCAGATCGCAACCGGCCCAACGCCGCGCGTCGAAGGCTTGTTGATTCCGAACCATAAGCCGGCTTCAGGCGACGGACAGTAGCGCGATGACCAAGCCGACCGATCACAATCCATCTCCGAGCCACGCCACGCATGGCGCGCACGCTCATTCGCCGCAAGCGCACACACCCGGACGGCCGCAGCATGTAGCGTCGCGACGCGATGGGGCGCCGCGTCTCGTCGCCTCGAACGCCGGGCTGGTGGCGACCAATCTCGGCAAGAGCTTCAAGAAGCGCCCGGTACTGCGCGCGGTCAGCGTCGGGGTTCAGCGCGGCGAAGCGGTCGGGTTGCTCGGACCGAACGGCGCCGGCAAGACGACATGCTTCTATATCATCACCGGTCTGATACGGCCCGACGTCGGCACCATCGCGCTCGACGGCGAGGACATCACCGAGCTGCCGATGTATCGCCGTGCCCGCCTCGGCATCGGCTATCTGCCGCAAGAAGCGTCGATCTTCCGCGGCCTGACGGTTGAGCAAAATATCCGCGCGGTGCTCGAAGTTGCGGAGCCGGTGGCCGAGACGCGTGAAACCATGCTCGACGCGCTGCTCGCCGAATTCTCGATCACGCATCTGCGCCGGGCACCGGCGATGGCGCTGTCCGGCGGCGAGCGGCGCCGCGTCGAGATCGCGCGAGCACTGGCGACGCGGCCGAATTTCATCCTGCTCGACGAGCCGCTGGCCGGCATCGACCCGATCGCCGTCAACGACATCCGCGATCTTGTCGCCCATTTGAAGGATCGCGGCATCGGCGTCTTGATTACCGACCACAATGTCCGCGAGACACTCGAGATCGTCGACCGCGCCTATATCCTGCACCAGGGCCAGGTATTGATGGAGGGCGCGCCCGACGAGATCGTGCGCGATGCGAACGTGCGGCGCGTTTACCTGGGCGAAAGGTTCAGCCTGTAGGTCTTCGCCATGGCCCTAACGCCGCGATTGGATCTCCGCCAGGGTCAGGCACTCGTCATGACCCCGCAATTGCAGCAGGCGATCAAACTGCTGCAGATGTCGAGCATTGAGCTCACGGTCTATGTCGACAACGAGCTCGAGCAGAATCCGCTGCTCGAACGCGACGAGACAGCGGACGAAAGCGGCGGCACCGAACCCGTTACGGCCGACGGCGCCGCGACCGAAGCGCCGGCCGAAGGCGAAGCGCCACCGGATGAGCGCGGCGACGCCGTAACCGGCGCCGACCACGCCGATGCCGCCGAGACCTGGCACGAGGAGGCGGGACGCGAAGGCGAAGGCAATCTCGATTACGCTGGCGACCCGGAAGCATGGAGTACGCGCGGCGGCACGGCGGCGGCCGACGGTCTGCCCGGGCTCGATCAGACACTGACCCGGCCGGTCAGCCTGCGCGAGCATCTGTTGGAACAGCTCGCGGTCGAAATCCACGATCCCGCCGACCGCGTGATCGGCAGCCATCTCATCGATTTGGTCGACGAGGCCGGCTATATCACCAGCGACTTCACGGCCATCGCAGAGCTGTTGTCATGCGAGGCGGCGCGTGTCGAAAAGACGCTGTCGCTGCTCCAGCGGTTTGACCCCGCCGGTATATTCGCCCGCAACCTCGCCGAATGCCTAGCGCTGCAACTCAAAGAGCGCGACCGCTTCGATCCGGCGATGCAGGCGCTGGTGGAGAACCTGCCGCTCCTCGCCAACCGCGACGCGCAACAGCTGATGCGGGTTTGTCGCGTCGATGCCGCCGATCTCGCGCAGATGGTCGCCGAGATCAAGGCGCTCAACCCGAAGCCGGGTCTCGCCTTCGACAAGGCGGCGGCCGAAATCGTGGTGCCCGACGTATTGCTGCGCGCGCTGCCGGACGGCAACTGGGCGGTGGAACTCAACAGCGAGAGTCTGCCGCGCGTCCTCGTCAACAACCGCTATTACGCCGAAGTCAGCGGCGCGACGCGGAACAAGAAGGAGAAGGAATACCTGTCCGAGCGCTATCAATCGGCCAATTGGCTGGTCAAGGCGCTGCACCAGCGAGCAACCACGATCCTGAAAGTCTCGCGCGAAATCGTCCGCCAGCAGGACGGATTTCTGCGCCACGGCGTGCAGCACTTGAAGCCGCTGATCCTGCGCGACATCGCCTCCGCCATCGAGATGCACGAAAGCACCGTCAGTCGCGTCACGACCAACAAATACATCCTGACGCCGCGCGGAATTTACGAGCTCAAATATTTCTTCACTTCGGCCATCGCGGCAGCCTCGGGCGAAGAGGCGCATTCGGCCGAAGCCGTCCGGTTTCGTATTCGCTCGTTGATCGAAGCGGAGTCCGGCGAGATCCTGTCCGATGACCGGATCGTGGAAATTTTAATGAAAGAAGGTATAGACATCGCCCGGCGGACGGTCGCCAAATACCGCGAAGCCATGAACATCCCCTCGTCGGTCCGGCGCCGCCGCGAGAGGACCTTGCAACTGTGACGGCAACAGACTAGCTAGCAAGCCAGCAATGCGAATTTCAGACCTGCTGACGCCGACATCGGTGACGACCCGTCTCAAGGCGGCGAACAAGAAGCAAGCCTTGCAGGATTTGGCCAAGCGCGCGGCGTCCGTGATCGGGGTCGGCGAACGAATTCTGTTCGAGACGCTGATGGAGCGCGAACGCCTCGGCTCGACCGGCATCGGCAACGGCGTCGCGGTGCCGCATGGCCGCCTGCCCGGCCTGTCGGCGCCGCGCGGGTTCTTCGCCCGGCTTGAAAAAGCAGTCGATTTCGAAGCGGTCGACAACCGTCCGGTCGATCTGATTTTCCTGCTGGTGACGCCCGAGGGTGCCAGCGGTGACCACCTGAAGGCGCTGGCGCTGGTCTCGCGGCTGCTGCGCGACCGCAAGACCTGCGAGAAGCTGCGCGGCACCGACCGCTCTGATGCGCTTTACGCGCTGCTCGTCGATCACGCCGCCAGTGACGCCGCCTAAGGCGCCACCGGCAATTTCGCTATTGCTGTCGAGTCAAACCGCTCAGTGAACGCTGAGCGGCTCGAGATCGTTCTGGCGGACCGTCGCCACGGCGATCTCCGGCGTGTTCAGCACCGCAACCGGGGTGCCGTCGGCTGCGTGGACCGCATAGGCCTTGTGCCCTTCGACGGTCACCGGACGGATGTAGGCGATGTCCTGGATTCCCCACAGGGCGAATTCCTTCGCCGAGATGTTCTTGAGCCGTACGAGTTCGGGGTTATTCATGGTCATGTGCCTTTCCGTTGGTCGGGCTGCCCGAGCCGCGGATTTCGACACGTTTCACCCGTTGCTCCGCTGCGCGGCGTCCGAGATCGACATGCAGGAGGCCATTCTCGAGCCATGCGCCGGCGACCTCGATGCCGTCGGCGAGAACGAAGGAGCGTTGAAACTGACGCGCCGCGATGCCGCGATGGAGATAGACCCGATCCTTGTCGTCGACCTGTTTGCCGCGGATGACCAGCTGGTTGTCCTCGATCTGCACCGTCAGGTCGTCCATGGTGAAGCCGGCAACGGCAAGCGTGATGCGCAGGGCGTTTTCGCCGCGCTGCTCGACATTGTAAGGCGGGTAACCGTCGGCCGTTGCCTTGGTCACGCGGTCGAGCGCGCGTTCGAACTGATCGAACCCCAGCAACAGTGGTGAATTGAAAACCGACAGGCGCGCCATCCGGACCTCCTCGAGCGAGCTAAGTCCCTATTCCGGACCCCGTTCCGGGCATCCGTTGAAACCACCGGGCACGCCGTTTGGCCGCGCCCGTCGCAAAAATCATATGGGTTGGCGTGCCGGCCGGGTCAAGGCCAGGGCGGTGAACGTGGCTTCTGATGCGGCACCTCCGGTGCAGCCGCAAAAAGACGAAGGCCTAGCGTGGCGTGCGCCGCGCTAGGCCCTCGATTGGTGGAGCCAAGGGGAATCGAACCCCTGACCTCTACAATGCCATTGTAGCGCTCTCCCAGCTGAGCTATGGCCCCGAAGCGACTTTCTCCCGCGGTGGGAACGCGGGAAATTTAATGCGACGAGCGGCGGCGGGAAAGGCCCACCGGATCAGCGGTCGTCCTCCTCGTCGACGTTCTCGATGACCTCGGCCATGTCGTCCTCGTCCTCGCCGAGCTCCGAGGCATCTTCGAGGACTTCCTGGTCCTCTTCCTCGTCGTCGCCATCCTTCTTTTCCTCGTCGGCGCCTTTGCCGCGGCCTTTGCCCTTGGTGGCTTTCGCGGCCGCCGGCTCCTCGGCCGCGGTCTCTTCCTCCGCCTCTTCACCGGTCGGGATTTCGGTCACGACCTCGCCCGCCTCATCGGGCTCAGCCGCCAGATCGGCTTCGAGCTCCTCTTCGAGCGGCGCTGTTTCCTCGACCGCGGCCGACGCCACCGCCCTCGACTTCCGGGTCTTAACCAAGACCTCGGCGTCGAACGGCGCGCCGCATTTCGGACACATGATCGGATCGCGTCGCATGTCGTAATAACGCGTGCCACAATTCGGGCAAATCCGCTTCGTACCCCACTCGACCTTCGTCACGGTGCCTCCGCTACGTATGCGAACGCCAAATCCATTGTTCCGGGCCCTTTGCCACGACCGCGCGCCGCTGTCAAAAGCTAATTGGTTGGCGCCGCCGGACAGGAACCGGAGCGTCCGGCGCGGTCCGGTCGCACCCGCGACCGCCCTGTGCTAAAGACACCGCACCATCGAGGACACCGCATCCGTGACTGCGCTTTCATCTGGCTCGTCGCGTCCGCTTCGCGGCCGTTGCCGCGTGCCCGGCGACAAATCGATCTCGCATCGCGCGCTGATCCTCGGCGCGCTTGCCGTCGGTCGCACGCGCGTTCGCAATCTGCTCGAAGGCGAGGATGTGCTGCGCACCGCCGCAGCGTTGCGGGCGCTTGGTGCGCGTATTGAACGCGACCATAACGGCCTATGGACCGTCCACGGCGTCGGCGTCGGCGGAATGGTCGAGCCAGACGGGGTTCTCGATCTCGGCAATTCAGGCACCGGCGCACGGCTGCTGATGGGCGCGGTCGCGACGCATGCTTTCACCAGTTTTTTCACCGGCGACGAGTCCTTGTGCCAGCGGCCGATGGCGCGCGTCGTCGAGCCGCTGAGTCGGACCGGCGCGCGTTTCGTCGCCCGCGACGGCAGCCGGTTGCCTTTGGCCGTGATGGGCGCGCCGTCGCCGATGCCGATTGCCTACACCGTGCCGGTGCCGTCGGCGCAAGTGAAGTCGGCGGTGTTGTTGGCCGGCCTCAACGCACCGGGCGAAACCACGGTGATCGAGCCGGTGGCGACGCGTGATCACACCGAGAACATGTTGCGGCACTTCGGTGCGACAATCACGGTCACCGCGACCGAGACCGGCGGCAAACGCATCGTGCTGGTCGGGCAGCCGGAACTGAAGCCGGCCGACCTGACGGTGCCAGGCGATCCGTCGTCGGCGGCGTTTCCGATTGTCGCCACGCTGATCCGTTCCGGCTCGGCGATCACCGTCGAAGGCGTCGGCACCAACCCGTTGCGCACCGGCCTTTACCAGACGCTCCGTGAGATGGGCGCGCGGCTGACGTTCGCCAAGGAGCGCATCACCGGCGGCGAGCGCGTTGCCGATGTCGCGATCAAGGCCGGCGACCTGAAGGGTGTCGATGTGCCTGCCGCGCGTGCGCCCAGCATGATCGATGAGTATCCGGTTCTGGCAGTCGCGGCTTCCTTTGCCAAAGGTCGGACCGTGATGCGCGGCCTCGGCGAACTGCGCGTCAAGGAAAGCGATCGGCTGGCGGCGATTGCGGGCGGTCTCCGGAAATGCGGCGTCGACGCGACGGTCGACGGTGATACGCTGACCGTCGAAGGCAACGGCACGCCGCCTAAGGGCGGCGCGCTGGTCGCGGCCCAACTCGATCATCGCATCGCGATGGCGTTCCTCGTGCTCGGCAGTGCCGCGCGCAAGCCGGTGCGCATCGACGATGGCGCGACTATCGCCACCAGCTTTCCCGGCTTCGTCAAGCTGATGAACCGGCTCGGCACGCGCATCGCCGAGGTCCGGCGGTGATCATCGCCGTCGACGGCCCGGCCGCCTCGGGCAAGGGCACGCTCGCGCGCCGTCTCGCGAAGCATTTCGGTCTCAATCATCTCGATACCGGCTCGCTTTACCGTGCCGTCGCCTTCCGTGCGTTGGCCGCGGGCGCCGACCCGGCCGATCCCGATGCGGCCGTGGCCGCCGCCCGCCGGGCCGAAGCCGGTGACCTCGCCGATCCGCGGCTGCGCGAGGACAAGGTGGCCCAGGCGGCGTCGGTCGTCGCCGCCATTCCCGGCGTCCGGGCGGTCCTGCTGGCCTTTCAGCGCGATTTTGCCCGGCGGGCGCCGGGTGCCGTGCTGGATGGCCGCGATATCGGCACCGTGGTTTGCCCGGATGCCGACGCCAAGATCTTCCTGACGGCCACGGTCGAGGCCAGAGCATCCAGGCGATTCAAAGAGTTGCAGGCTGGGGGCGGCCCCGCTATATACGAGCGCGTCCTGCAGGACATGATGCTTCGTGACGCGCGCGACCGGGAGCGCCGAACCGCCCCATTGCAGCGCGCCGCTGATGCGTTCGAGCTCGATACCACCGCGCTCGATGCCGACGCCGCCTTTGCGGCCGCCCTCCGGTACATCGGGGGGCTCAAGCCGCGGCGTTAGGCTTGTCCTGCCGAAACGACGGGTTTACGCCGCCGCACCCGATCCTGCGGCGGCCGGCTGCGGTCCTCTCCCCGTGGGGCCGCGGTCTTGGTCACGGGGAAGTTCCGGAGTTCGTATGGCCGCTCGTCAATCCGCCGCTTCACAAGACACCAAAGGCAAGGAGAGCTTCGCGGCGCTCCTCGACGAAAGCCTCGGGGCCGCATCCGGCCTCGAAGGCACGGTGGTCAAAGGCCAGGTCGTCGCCATCGAAAACGACATGGTGCTGATCGACGTCGGCCTCAAATCCGAAGGCCGCGTGCCGTTGAAGGAGTTCGGCGCCGCCGGCCGCGCCTCCGAGATCAAGGCGGGCGACACGGTCGAAGTCTTCCTCGAGCGCATGGAAGGCAAGAATGGCGAGGCGCAGCTGTCGCGCGAGAAGGCGCGGCGCGAGGAAGCCTGGTCGCAACTCGAGAAGAGCTTCCAGGCGAACGAGCGGGTTCAGGGCGTGATCTTCGGCCGCGTCAAAGGCGGCTTCACCGTCGACCTATCGGGTGCCGTGGCCTTCCTGCCGGGCAGCCAGGTCGACATCCGGCCGGTGCGCGACATCACGCCGCTGCTGGGCTCGCCACAGCAATTCCAGATTCTCAAGATGGACCGCGCGCGCGGCAACATCGTCGTGTCGCGCCGCGCCGTGCTCGAGGAGAGCCGCGCCGAGGCGCGCTCCGAGCTCGTCGCTTCGCTGAAGGAAGGCCAGGTCCTCAGCGGCGTGGTCAAGAACATCACCGACTACGGCGCGTTCGTCGATCTCGGCGGCGTCGATGGCCTGCTGCACGTCACCGACATCGCCTGGCGGCGCATCAACCATCCATCCGAGGCGCTGCATATCGGCCAGACCGTGAAGGTCCAGGTCATCCGCTTCAATCCCGAAACCCAGCGCATTTCGCTTGGCATGAAACAGCTCGAGGCCGATCCGTGGGAAGGCGTCGAGCTCAAATATCCGGCCGCCGCCAAGTTCAAGGGTCGTGTCACCAACATCACCGACTACGGTGCGTTCGTCGAGCTCGAGCCTGGTGTCGAAGGCCTGGTCCACGTATCGGAAATGAGCTGGACCAAGAAGAACGTGCATCCCGGCAAGATCGTCTCGACCAGCCAAGAGGTCGAGGTCATGGTGCTCGACGTCGATCCGCAGAAGCGCCGGATTTCGCTCGGCATCAAGCAGTGCCTCGCCAATCCTTGGGAGAGCTTCAAGGAGAAGTATCCGGTCGGCACCGATCTCGAGGGCGAGATCAAGAACATCACCGAGTTCGGCGTCTTCGTCGGCCTGTCCGGCGACATCGACGGCATGGTGCACCTCTCCGATCTCGACTGGCAGAAGGCAGGCGAAGAGGCGATCAAGGACTACAAGAAGGGCGACATGGCCCGGGTGCGCGTGCTCGACGTCGACGTCGAGAAGGAGCGCATCTCGCTCGGCATCAAGCAACTGCAGGCCGAGCCGGCATCGCCGGCCGAAGCCGCCGGGATCAAGAAAGGTGAAGTCATGACCTGCACGGTTTCGGCCGTCACCGACAGCGGCATCGAGGTGACGCTGGCCGGCGGCATGCAGGGCTTCATCCGCAAGGCCGAGCTGTCGCGCGACCGCGCTGAGCAGCGTCCGGACCGCTTCGCCGTCGGCGAAAAAGTCGATGCCAAGCTGACCGGCGTCGACCGTAGCGGGCGCAAAGCGACGCTGTCGATCAAGGCGCGCGAGATCGACGAGGACAAACAGGCGATGGCGGAATACGGCTCGTCCGATTCCGGCGCCAGCCTCGGCGACATCCTCGGCGCGGCGCTCAACCGGAAGAACGAGAAGGACGACAAGTCCGACGGCTGAAACCCGGCCGCCGGCCCGCGCCGCGTTTCTTGACGGCGCGGGTTGGATTTGGCAGGGTTTCCAATGCTTTAACGCGGCGGGGGGCCTGGGCTGCGCAATGACCAAATCCGAACTGATTCAGCGGCTGGCCGAGCGCAACCCGCATCTCTACCAGCGCGACGTCGAGCGCATCGTTTCCACGGTTTTCGACGAGATTGCGGCCGCCTTGTCGCGCGGCGACCGAGTTGAGTTGCGCGGTTTCGGCGCGTTTTCCGTCAAGCGGCGCGGCGCGCGGATGGGGCGCAACCCGCGCACCGGCGAAAGCGTCCAGGTCGGCGAAAAGCACATTCCGTTTTTCAAGACCGGCAAGGAGCTGCGCGAGCGGCTCAACGAGCGGCCTTGAGCGGACATCCAACCCGCTCGCGCGGGATTGGTCGATCACGGTCGAGTAACGGATGAAACTGTTTCATTGGTTAGTGACGGCGCCGGTGGCGCTGGTGTTGGTCGTGTTCGCGATCTCGAACCGGGCGCGCGTCAGCGTCACGCTTTGGCCGTTCCCGTTCGAGATCGAGACGCAGCTCTTCCTCATTATCCTGTTATCGCTACTCGCCGGCTTGCTGATCGGTATGCTGCTCGCCTGGGTAAGCGGCGGCGCCGCGCGCCGGGAATCACGTGCCCGCGCCAAGCGGATCGCCGCGCTCGAACGCGAGATCGACGGCCTACGCGCCAACCGGCCGGCCGGTCCGCCGCCGCGCGCGCTACCGGGCGCTGACGACTAAATAGCCGCCAGCGTGGCTGGCAGCCGGAAAATGCACTCGCGCCATAAGGCGTGAATCCCGTATATCGAGCCTGTTATGAGCGACAAGCCCGCGAATCCGATCCTCTGCGCCATCGACCTGGCCGATCCGGCCAAGGCCAAGACCCTCGTGCGCGAGCTCAAGGGGGCCGTCGGCGGGATTAAGCTCGGCCTCGAATTCTTCACCGCCAACGGGCCGCGCGCCGTACGCGACGTGGCGCAAGGCCTGCCGCTATTTCTCGACCTCAAGCTGCATGACATCCCCAACACCGTGTCGGGCGCGGTGAAGGCGGCGGCCGCACTCGAGCCCACGTTTCTCACCGTCCATTGCGGCGGCGGCCGCGCCATGATGCAGGCGGCGGCCGAGGCGGCGAAGCAGGCGGCGCGCAAAACGCGCATGAAGCTGCTGGGTGTCACCGTACTGACCAGCCTCGACGAACGCGATCTCGATTCCGTCGGCCAGAAAGGGCCGACCGGCGAGCAGGTCAAGCGTCTGGCCCTTCTCGCCAAGGAAAGCGGCCTCGACGGCATCATCTGCTCGCCGCATGAGGTCGCCGAATTACGCCAGCTCGTCGGCACCGATTTTCTGCTGGTGGTGCCGGGCATTCGCGTCGGCTCGCTCGGCCACGGCGATCAAAAACGGGTCATGGGTCCGCGCGACGCGGTGCAGGCGGGCGCCGACTATCTCGTCATCGGCCGGCCGATCACCGGCTCGCCGAGTCCGCCGGCGGCCGCACGCGCCATGCTGGCGGAAATCCGTAAGCCGTGAGTGTCGCCGCCAAGATCTGTGGTCTGTCGACGCCCGAGACGGTTGCCGCCGCGATCGCCGGCGGCGCGCGCTTCGTCGGCTTCGTGTTCTTTCCGCCGAGCCCGCGCAATCTGTCGCCGGCGCAGGCAGCGCCGCTGGTCCGCGCCGTGCCTGCCGGCGTGACGCGCGTCGGCGTCTTTGTCGATCCCGACGACGATCTGTTGAAGCGCGTTCTAGCGGCGGCGCCGCTTGACCTCATTCAGTTGCACGGCGACGAAACACCGGAACGCGTCGCCCAGGTCAAACAGCGCTTCGGCAAAAAAACGATGAAAGCGATCAAGGTCGCCGGCGACGACGATCTCGCCGCTGCGCCGCGCTATTACAAAGTCGCCGATTGGCTGATGTTCGATGCACGGCCGCCCAAGACCGCGACCCGGCCGGGCGGCAACGCGCTCGCCTTCGATTGGGAATTGCTCAGCGCGCGGCGGTGGCCGCTGCCGTGGATGCTGTCGGGCGGTCTGACGCCCGAGAATGTCGCCGAGGCGGTGGGCATCGCGCACGCCACGTCGGTTGACGTATCGTCGGGTATCGAAAGCACGCCGGGCGTCAAGGACGTCGCTAAAATTCGCGCCTTCCTGGGGGCGGTCGCGGCCCTCTAAAGCACGAAATGAGCCTTTGAGACTCAAGGGTTTAAGGGTAAAACTCGGGCTCTCCAGGCGACCCTAGGCGACTTTTTCGAGATGGCTGGTCCCAACACTTTTCGCGGCGGGCCCGACGACCGCGGCTTGTTCGGCATTCACGGCGGACGCTTCGTCGCCGAGACGCTGATGCCGCTCGTCCTCGACGTCGAG
>JAGWIH010000342.1 GCA_028866355.1 Alphaproteobacteria bacterium | reverse complement strand
CGCTCGCCGCCGGCGCTCGACCGCGGCCGGGTCTGGCATATCGGGCCGGCGCTGGACGTGGCGGCGATGCAGGCGGCGTCGCGCCTGTTGATCGGCAAGCACGACTTCACCACTTTCCGCGACACGCAGTGCCAGGCGAAGTCGCCGGTGAAGACACTGGACGCGCTCGACGTCGCGCGCGCCGGTGACGAGATCTGGATCGAGGCGCGGGCGCGTTCGTTCCTACACCATCAGGTGCGCAACATGGTTGGCACGCTCAAGCTGGTCGGCGCCGGCAAGTGGGAACCCGCCAACGTCAAGCGTGCGCTCGACGCGCGCGACCGCCGCGCCGGTGGACCGACGGCGCCGCCGCAAGGTCTTTATCTGATTGAAGTGGTTTACGCCGAGGCCGATTAGCGCGGCATTACGCCCGGCGGCCGCTCGGTGTCGAGCGGCAGCAAATAGTGCAGGCCGAAAAAGCCGCCGGCGCCGTGGATCTGATCGTCGCTGCGGCCGCCTTCGAATCGCAGATGCTGGTTGATGTCGTAGCTGAGGCCGACGCGATAACCGTTGACCGATTGCAGGAACGTGCGGTCGCCCCACCAGTAGCGCGCCGCGGTGACGTGCATGTCGGGCATCGCCGGCACCGGCAGGCCGAGTTCGATATCATGGCCGCCCAACGATTGTTCGGCGAGCGCCGTGCCGACGACCGGGCCGTGACTGAGGCTATCCGTGAGATAGGTTGCCGGATCGACCGCTTGGTTGCCGATTTCGGCGCCGAGATTCGATTGCGCATGGCCGATGGACCAGCCGCGATCGCCGCTGATCACCGTATCCGCCGCCAGCGCTTGCAGGCCGAGGCCGGTCGGCCGCTTGGCATTGGTTTTGGCCGGTGCCGTATCGGGCTCGGCGGCGCCGAGCGGAATGAACTTGGCGATCCGGGTGGCGACTTGATCCGTTCCTTTGACGGCGAGCAGGTCGCTGCTCGAACGCATATCGCTATCGGCGACGCCGCCGAGCTCGAGCTTGCTCAACAATTGTTCGGCCGTATCGACGACGCGCGCGCTGGAATTGGAAACGGTCTGGCGCATGTCGACGATGAAGCCGGTGATCGCGCTATGCGGCGCCGGCGGCACTGCGTCGGCAGCCAACGCGGTGCCGCCCGCGAGACCGCAAAACGCGATCGCGAGCGTCAGACGCAGAGCGCCCATCGAGGCATGACTAGCCATGGTTGGAAAAATTAATGGTAACCGGTTAAAGGCGAGTTAAATCGATTTTGGCGAAAATTTTTACCGCTTCCCGAAGTAGAGTTCAAGGAAGGACAAGTAAATTTTCGTCAGCGCCTCAATATCGTTAAGGCTGGTGCACTCGTTAACCTTGTGCGCGGTCTCGCCGATCGGGCCGAATTCCGCCACCGGACAATAGCGTTGAATAAAGCGCGCGTCGGATGTGCCCCCGCCGGTGGACAATTCCGGCCGGCGGCCGGTGATGGTTTCGATCGCGCGGCTCAGTTTGTCGCTCACCTCGCCCGGCGGCACCAGGAAGGACTCGCCGCTTACCTGGATCGTCAGCTCGTACTTGCCGCCAGCACGATCGAGCCGCTGGCGGACCCAGGCTTCCATCGTCTTGCCGTTCCAGCGATCGTTGAAACGGACGTTGAACACCGCCTTGGCGCGGTCGGGGATGATGTTGGCAGCCGTATTGCCGATATCGATCGTCGCCACCTGAAGATTCGACGGCTCGAATTGCGCGCTGCCATCGTCGATCGGCTCGCGCGTCAACTCGCCGAGCATTCTTACGAGGTGGTGCGCGGCGTTGTCGGCGAAATGCGGATAGGCCGTGTGACCTTGCACGCCGAAGGCGGTCAGATAGCCGTTGAGGCTGCCGCGCCGGCCGATCTTGATCATGTCGCCGAGCGCCTTGCGGCTGGTCGGCTCGCCGACGATGCAGGCGTCGAGCTTCTCGCCGCGTTTGGCGAGCGTCTCGAGCACCTTGCGCGTGCCGTTGATCGCAATCGCTTCCTCGTCGCCCGTTATCAGCAGACTGAGCGAGCCGCCGAAATCGCGGCCGTGCGCGGCGACGAGGCGCTCCGCCGCGGCTGCGAAACAGGCGATCGCGCTTTTCATGTCGGCGGCGCCGCGACCGATCAGGATTCCATCCTTGACCGTTCCTGCGAACGGATCGACCGACCAGTTGGCGCGGTTGCCCACCGGCACGACGTCGGTGTGCCCGGCGAAGCATAGATTGCGGCCTGCCTTGCCGAGCCGCGCATAGAGATTGAGAACCTTTTCGGTACCCGGCTCGG
>JAGWIH010000341.1 GCA_028866355.1 Alphaproteobacteria bacterium | reverse complement strand
CCGGGCGTCGTCATCTTCACCGGCTGGAAAGAAGGTTACGGCCGCACGATCGAAATCGACCACGGTCACGGCATTGTAACGCTCTATGCCCATCTTCATCGCATTATGGTGGCGAATGGCGAGCGCGTTGCGGCGCATGTGAAGATCGCCCAATTGGGCAGCACCGGCCGCAGCACCGGCCCCCATCTCCATTACGAAATTCGCCTCGACGGCAGACCGGTCAACCCCGAGAAGTTTCTGGAGGCTGGCAAAAATGTGGTTCAAGCGAGCGCACACTAGCCCGGCCGGCCAAGCCTTCGTCGGGAGCGAGAATCGGCGTTCGGTGCCGTCGATCCTCAGCGCCGGTCTCAAGCTCGAAGGCGACATCGTAAGCGACGGCGAGGTGCATATCCTCGGTCATCATTCGGGCAACATCGTCGCGCGCCGCGTCACGATCGGCGAGGGCGGCACAGTCACCGGTACCATCGAGGCCGAGAACGTCGTGATCAACGGCACGCTGTCGGGCCGCGTTTCGGCGACCGGAATCGTGCTTGGGCGCGCGGCCTCCGTCACCGCGGATATCATCTACGTCCAGATGCGGGTCGAGCCGGGCGCG
The DNA here is from genome assembly GCA_028866355.1 of Alphaproteobacteria bacterium. Classification (GTDB taxonomy): domain Bacteria; phylum Pseudomonadota; class Alphaproteobacteria; order ATCC43930; family CGMCC-115725; genus REEB95. The sequence continues at coordinate 1,697 of JAGWIH010000341.1, read as the reverse complement.
TCCTACGAAGGCTATAGCCGGCGCGTCGAAGCCATCGAGACTTTCGCTGCCGAGCAAATGCAACTGTCGCCGCCGCTGCGCCAGCAGATCGAACGTTTGCGCACGCCGCACGCCGAAGTGGCCGGCAACGCCGACTAGCTAATTGGCGCCGCGGGCGAGCGCGCCTTCGAACATTTCCCGATCGACATTGCCGCCCGACGCGACGACCGCGATGCATTTCGCGTCGTTGAGCTTTCCGGCCAAGACCGCGGCCAGCGCCGCGGCGCCGCCGGGCTCAAGCACCAACTTGAGGTCGCTGAAGGCGACCGCCATGGCGCGACGGACGTCGTCGTCGCTGACCGTGAGGCTGCCGGCAACGTGGCGTTGCGCGATCGCGAAGGGCAGTGCGCCGGGCATCGGTGCCAACAGGCAGTCGCAGATCGAAGCACTTCCTGAGCCGTTGGCGGTAAGCTGTCCCGCTGCTAGCGACCGCCGCATGTCGTCGAAACCAGCGGGCTCTGCGGCGTAGACGCGGATCGCCGGCTGCGCGCCAGCAACGGCGAGCGCAATCCCGCCGACCAGGCCGCCGCCGCTGCACGGCGCGATGATAATTTCGGGCATGCAGCCGAGCTCCGCCGCTTGGCGCATGATCTCGAGCGCGACCGTACCCTGTCCGGCGATGACGCGCGGATCGTCGAACGGCGGAATCAGCGCCGCTTGCTGCTCGCGAGCAATGCGCTCGGCGATCGCCTCGCGGCTCTCGCGCTGCCGGTCGTAGGGCACCACGGTCGCGCCGTAGGCGCGCGTGTTCGCTGTCTTGATCGCCGGCGCGTCAGCCGGCATGACGATTGTCGCCGGGATTCCGAGTTGTTGGGCCGCGGCCGCCACGCCTTGCGCATGGTTGCCCGACGAGAACGCGACGACGCCGCGTTTGCGCGCGGCCGCGTCGAGCGACAGAACCGTGTTGAGCGCACCGCGGAACTTGAACGAGCCAGTGCGCTGCAAATTCTCGGCCTTGACCAGAACGCGCCGACCGACCCGGGCATCCAACAGCGATGAGGTGAGCAGGGGCGTTATGACAATTTGGCCGGTCAGGCGCTGTGCCGCGGCTTCGATCGCCGCCCGGTCCGGCGTCGGCATTGCCGCATCGTCGGCCATGGCTAAATCCCCAGCAGCGTCGGCAGTTCGTCGAGCCGGGTAATCTGGACGACCGGCTTGGCCGGCAGCCGCTCGGTCTTCGCACCGGCGCGATTGACCCAGATCGCCTTGAAGCCGAAAGCGCTCGCGCCGGCGACGTCCCAGCCGTTCGACGAAACGAAACAGACACGCTCCGGCTTGACGCCGAGCCGGTCGACGGCGAGCTGGTAAACGCGGGGATGCGGCTTGTAGACCCCGACCTCTTCGACCGAGAGGACGGGATCGATCAACGCGGCGAGGCCGGCCGACTTGACGGCCGCCGCCAGCATCTTGGGCGTGCCGTTGGACAGGATCGCCGCTGGGCGGTTCGCCTGGCGCAACGCCGTGAGTGCGACGGCGGCATCGGGATAGGCCGACAGCTCGAGATAAAGATCCATCAAGCGTTTCCTCAGCGCCGTATCGGCGATCCCCAACGTGTCCATCGCGAAGTCGAGCGCGTCGCCGGTGACCTGCCAGAAATCCGCGTGCCGGCCCATCAAGCTGCGCAGCCACGTGTAATGCAATTGCGACGTTCGCCACTG
>JAGWIH010000340.1 GCA_028866355.1 Alphaproteobacteria bacterium | reverse complement strand
CCGGAGCGAGTTCACCATGTTCGGCGGCGTGCGCTTCGGCGGCACGCTGTCGATCGACGACGCCTTCGCGCTCGGCTTCGATCACATCGCGCTGTGCGCCGGCGCCGGCAAGCCGACTTTCGTGTCGATGAAGAACGGATTGGCGCGCGGCGTCCGCCAGGCGTCGGACTTTCTGATGGCGTTGCAGCTGACCGGCGCCGCCAAGACCAGCAGCATCGCCAATCTGACGGTGCGCCTGCCGGTGGTGGTGATCGGCGGCGGACTGACGGCGATCGATACGGCGACGGAATCGCTCGCCTATTACGCCGTGCAGGTCGAGAAATTCCTCGCCCGTTACGAGACGCTGGTTGCCGAACGCGGCGAGGCGGTAGTCCGCGCCGAATGGTCGGAGGAAGACACGGCCACCGCCACGGAATTCATTGCTCATGCACGCGCGCTGCGCGCCGAGCGCGAAGTGGCGTCGCGGGAGAAGCGGCAGCCGCGGCTCGCCGCGCTCATCGATTCCTGGGGTGGCGTCACCATCGCCTATCGCCGGCGGCTGATCGACGCGCCGAGCTATACGCTCAACCACGAAGAAGTCGCCAAGGCGATGGAAGAGGGCATCCGCTTCGCCGAGATGCTGGCGCCCGAAGCCGTCGGCGTCGATCGCTTCGGCCACGCGGAAACCATCAGCTTGCGGAAATGGCGTTACGACGATGTCGTTCGCAAAATGGTTGCGACCGACGCGCGCGTCACCTTGCCTGCCAAGACCATCCTGGTCGCCGCCGGCACGCAGCCCAACACCGTGCTCGGCCGCGAAGACCCGCATAACGTCAAACTCGATGGCCGCTATTTCCAGGCCTACGACGAGAACGGCCATCCGGCAAAGCCCGAAACAGTCGCCAAGCCAACGGAAGTGCGCGTGCTGATGAGCGCGCGGTCCGATGGCCGCGCCATCAGCTTTTTCGGCGATTTGCATCCGTCGTTTGCCGGCAACGTCGTCAAGGCGATGGGCGGCGCCAAGCAAGGCTATCCTGTGGTCAGCCGCGTGCTGGCGCGGCGCAAGCCGTCTCTGCCTTCGACCGAGCCGTTGGTTGCGCGTCTCAACCGCGAGCTGCGGCCGACGGTGCACGACGTGATCCGGCTGACGCCGACGATTGTCGAGGTCGTTGTCCACGCGCCGATCGCGGCGCGCGCTTTCCATCCCGGCCAGTTCTATCGCTTGCAGAATTACGAGGCGTTGGCGCCGCGCGTCGACGGCACCAGCCTGGCCATGGAAGGGCTGGCGCTGACCGGCGCTTGGGTCGACCGCGACAAAGGACTGCTGTCAACCATCGTGCTGGAGATGGGCGGCTCGTCCGACCTCTGCACCGTGCTCGAAAAAGGCGAGCCGGTGATCCTGATGGGGCCGACGGGCACACCGACCGAGACGCCGGGCGGCGAGACCGTGTTGTTGATCGGCGGCGGTCTCGGCAATGCGGTGTTGCTGTCGATCGGCAAGGCGCTGCGTGAAGCCGGCTCGCGCGTGCTCTATTTCGCCGGCTACAAGCACGAGCAGGATCGCTACAAGGTGGCGGAAATCGAATCCTGCGCCGACACGGTCGTTTGGTGCTGCGACCAGCCGCCGGGCTTCAAGCCGACGCGGCTGCAAGATCGCACGTTCGTCGGCAATATCGTCGAAGGCATCGCGGCCTATGGCGCCGGCAAGCTCGGCACGCCGCCGATTCCGCTGCAAACGGTCGACCGTCTGATCGTCATCGGCTCGGACGGCATGATGGCGGCGGTGGCGAAGGCGCGGGATGGCATCCTCAAGCCCTATATCCGGCATGAGGCCGTCGGCATCGCGTCAATCAATTCGCCGATGCAGTGCATGATGAAGGAAATCTGCGCCCAGTGCCTGCAAGTGCAAAAGAACCCGATCACCGGCGACGAAACCGTGGTGTTCAGCTGCTTCAACCAGGACCAGCCGCTCGAGCAGGTGGATTTCGGCGTGCTACGGGCGCGACTCGGTCAGAACACGCTTGAAGAGAAGCTCACGGCATTGTGGATCGACCGCTGCCTGCGTCGACTCGGGCGCCGGCAGGCTGCCGAGTAAAATCCTTCAAGATCAAAGCGGTGGTACGAGTCGATTCAGGTGAGATATCACCTGAGGTTCGGCCGCCGCCACTGTAATTTTTCAGCTTAAGTCAGAATCGGTCGCCAGCCGTCGGCGCCGAGCGCTTCGAGCGGCCGGAAGCGTGCCTTGTACGCCATCTTGGGGCTCTCGGCGATCCAATAGCCGAGATAGACGTACGGCAATCGCCGCCGCCGCGCCTCGTCGACCAAAGACAGGATCAACA
>JAGWIH010000339.1 GCA_028866355.1 Alphaproteobacteria bacterium | reverse complement strand
GCCGGCGAGGAAATAGAACCCCATCAGGTTCATGCAGAAGCACAGCCACAACAGCGGCGTGATGAACGCCAAGCCGCCCTTGAACAGCTTGACCGGCGACAGGCTTTTGGTGGTCTTGCCCTCGTCGGCGATGACGAAGCGCGTCGCGGGCGAGATCGACGTCGACGGCGCCAAGCGCTTGACCAATTTTTCGACCGCTTCACGCTTGTCGTGCACGACGAGATATTTGAGCGATTCCGGCAGCACGAAGACCGCCAGCCCGGCGAGCACGATCGGCAGCACGCCGCCGATGACATAGATCACCTGCCAGCCGTAAGTCGGCGCGAGGTAGACCGCCGCGAAGCCGGGGAACGCGCCGCCGAGCGTGACGCCGCAGAACATGACGATGATCAGCGTCGCGCGCACGCGGCGCGGCGCATATTCGGCCGTGAGCGCGATCAAATTGGGCATCATGCCGCCGATGCCGACGCCGGCGAAGATGCGCAGGATGCGCATCGTCTCGAGGTCATTCGCAAAGGCGCAAGCCAGCGTGAAGACGCCGAAGATTAGGCTCGAGACGACGGTCGCCGTGCGGCGGCCCATACCGTCGCCGAGATAGCCCAGGATCGGCGCGCCGAACAGCATGCCCAAAAGGCTCGCCGAGATCACCGTGCCGAGGAAGACGCCGGGATTGGCGAGGCCCCACTGCTTCACCAGCAGCGGCGCCGAGGCGGCGATCGCCGAGATATCGTAACCGTCGAAGATGATGATGATGAACGACCAGATCAGGACCGACCAGGTGAAGCCGTCGAGGCGGCGGTCGTCGATGATGCGCGCGACGTCGATCGTCGGAGCCGAAGCCATGCCATTGCCCTCCCCAGGATGGCCGCCTTTGCCGGCGGTCGGTTGTGCTTTGCCGCGATTATCGGCGGCGGTCGCGGCGTCGTCAAACCGTGGGATTTTGCCCACGGCGCGCCCTGGCATGCCGCGCGACCGGCGTTATATAGTGCGGCATGCAACTCATCCTGCCAATTTTGGTCGTCATCGCGATGCTGGCGACCCTCGGCACGCTGCTCGTCGGCGTGTTTTGGATGGCGCGCGGCGGCGATCCCAAGCGCGCCAACGCCATCATGCGCTATCGCGTCTTGTTCCAAGGCGCCGCACTGGTGCTGTTCTTCATCTTCATGATGCTCTATCGACGCTGAGCCGGAAGATGTCGCGCATTTACACCCGCACCGGCGATGGCGGCGAGACTGGCCTCGGCGACGGCGCGCGGGTCGCAAAAACCAGCCTGCGCGTCGAAAGCTACGGCACGGTCGACGAGGCCAACGCGGTTCTGGGATTGGCGCGGTGCGAGGCGCGGGGCGCGACGGACGCGATGCTGGCGCGCATCCAGAACGATCTCTTCGATCTCGGCGCCGATCTTGCCGAGGCGCGCGGCAGGCTCGACAAGGTGCCGCGCATCGGCGCGACGCAGGTAACGCGGCTCGAGCGCGAGATCGATGCGCTCGAACGCGACTTGAAGCCGCTCAAGGATTTCGTGCTGCCGGGCGGCACCAAGCTCGCCGCCGCGCTGCATCTCGGCCGCACCGTCGTGCGCCGCGCCGAGCGACGGCTGGTGGCTCTCGCCGCCCACGAGCCGATCAATCCCGACGCCCTCAAATATCTCAACCGGCTGTCGGATCACCTCTTCGTCATGGCGCGGCACGCCAACCGCAAAGGCCGCGCCGACGTCTTGTGGAAACCGGGCGCCAATCGCTAAGCGAACGCCGCGCGGCGGCGGGTTTTGCCGCGTGAAATTTCCGTTACGAACCGCTTGCCATCGCTTTGTGCGCGTGCACAAATCATCCCGCATTGCAGCATGGCAAGCGGGAAGCCCCGTTTATGAAGGTTCTGGTTGCCGTCAAGCGGGTGATCGACTTCAACGTCAAGATCCGCGTCAAGGCCGACGGCAGCGGCGTTGAGACGGCGAACGTCAAGATGTCGATGAATCCGTTCGACGAGATCGCCGTCGAGGAAGCGGTGCGGCTCAAGGAAGCCGGCATCGTCAAGGAAATCGTCGCCGTGTCGATGGGCGCCGCGCAGTGCCAGGAAACCATTCGCACCGCGCTCGCCATGGGCGCCGACCGCGGCATCCACGTGCAGACCGACATCGAATTGCAGCCTCTTGCGGTCGCGAAATTGCTCACGGCGATCGTCGCCAAGGAACAGCCGCAGCTCGTCATCCTGGGCAAACAGGCGATCGATGACGATTGCAACCAGAGCGGCCAGATGCTGGCGGCGCTGCTCGGCTGGGGCCAGGCGACGTTCGCGTCGAAGCTCAAGCTCGCCGACGGCAGCGCCACGGTGACGCGTGAAGTCGAC
>JAGWIH010000338.1 GCA_028866355.1 Alphaproteobacteria bacterium | reverse complement strand
GCGCGCCTTTGGGTTCTGAAGGCGTTGCCCTCACGTCGCAGCACAGCGTTGCGGTCGATCCGCGCTTCGTGCCGCTGGGCCTGCCGCTTTGGCTCGACGTCGCGCAGGGTGAAACGATGACGCGCCGGTTGGCCGTGGCGCAAGACACTGGCGCCGCCATCAAAGGGCCGTTGCGCGCCGACTTGTTCTGCGGCACCGGCGCGACCGCCGCCGCCCAGGCCGGGCCGCTGCGGGCCACGGGCCGTCTGTTCTTACTTCTGCCTCAAATCGGCGTTACCCAGGGATGAGCGGCCGTTTCCGGCCATAGAATTACCGTCGTTGAATTCCGAACTATAATGGCGCGGTGTTCCGTTATCTCTGGGGACGCGCCGCATTCAGGCGCGCGAGGAGTGTTCCCGATGTTGCAGCGAATCTGGCTTAAATCCGCCCTGGCCGTCGTCGCCATCGTTTTTGGCGGCAGCCTGGCCTTGGCGCCGGCACCGGCCGCGGCGCGGGTCTTCGTCCATGTCGGCGTGCCGCTGTGCTGCGGCCCCTACTATTATTATCCGCCGCCGCCGGTTTATTACGCCCCGCCGGTCTATTATGCCCCGCCGCCGGTCGTCTATACGCCGCCGCCCGCGCCAACCCCGGTCGCGCCGCAAGCGCAGACTTGGTATTACTGCGACAATCCGCAGGGCTATTATCCCTACGTGTCCAGCTGCTCGAGCGGCTGGCGTCAGGTTCCGGCGCGTCCCTAACGGCATAAATATTCTAACGATCTAGAGGAGAGCTTCCGTGCGAACCATCAAAACGACCGCCGTCAGCCTTATCGCGCTGACCGCATTGTCGGCCTGCGCCTCGCATCCGATCGGTCCGTCGGTTGCCGTGATGCCGGCACCGAACAAGCCGTTTTCGGCTTTCCAAGAAGACCAAGCGGTGTGCAAGAATTTTGCCGACCAGCAAGTCGCCGGCGCCGCGCAATCGGCGAACAACTCGGCGCTCGGCTCGGCGGCGATCGGCACGGTGCTCGGCGCCGGCCTGGGCGCCGCAATCGGCGGCGGCCGCGGCGCGGCGATCGGCGCGGCGGCCGGTGCGGGCGGCGGCACGCTTTACGGCACGAGCCAATCGAACACCGCCAACATGACGATCCAGCAGCGCTACGACATCGCCTACGAACAGTGCATGTACTCGAAGGGCAACCAGGTGCCGGGCTATGTCCAGGCGCCGTCGCCGACGGCACAGCCGCCGGGCTATGCCCCGCCGCCGCCTCCCCCGCCGCCGCGCTGAGCGACGGCCTCAAATCAAACCCGCCGCGGCTCCGGTCCGGCGGGTTTTTCTTTGCGCGGTTGCTTTCGCGGTCCCGCATCGCCATCCTGCGCGCTCGAGCCGCCGGGAAAAAATCGCATGACCGAGAAGCCGCGCGTCGCGCTGTTCGTCACCTGCCTCGTCGACCTGTTCCGTCCGTCGGTTGGCTTCGCTTCGGTGAAGTTGCTCGAAGACGCCGGCTGCACGGTCGAGGTGCCGCGGCTGCAAAGCTGTTGCGGCCAGCCGGCCTACAATTCGGGCGACCGCAAATCGGCGCAGGCCGTCGCACGCACCGTGCTGTCGGCGTTCGCCGGGTTCGATTACGTCGTGGCGCCGTCGGGCTCGTGCACCGGCATGATCAAGGTCCATTATCCGGCGCTGTTTGCCGACGATGCCGCGACGGCGACGCGCGCCCGCGAGCTTGCCGGCCGCACCTATGAGCTGATTTCGTTTCTCGTCGACGTGATGAAGGTGGAGCGCGTGAGTGCACGCTACGACGGCGTCGCGACCTATCACGATGCCTGCTCCGGCCTGCGCGAGCTCGGCGTCAAGGCGCAGCCGCGCCAGCTGCTCGCCAGCGTCGAGGGATTGACCGTCAAAGAGATGCGCGATTGCGAGGTGTGCTGCGGCTTCGGCGGCACCTTCGCGATCAAATACGGCGACATCTCGGACAAGATTGTCGGCGAAAAGACCGACAATATCCGCGCCTCCGGCGCCGACACGCTGCTGGCTGGCGACATGGGCTGTCTCCTCAATATGGCCGGCAAGCTCGAGCGCGCCGGCGACCCGACCAAGGTGCGGCACGTCGCCGAGGTGCTAGCCGGCATCACGGGACCGGCGCTGGGCGAGCCCGGAGACGGCGCATGAAGGCGACCAGCCGCGCCTTCAAGGCCAATGCGCGCCAGGCGCTCGGCGATTCCAACCTGCAACGCGCGATGATCAATTTGCGCACCGGCTTCGCCGAGCGCCGCGCCCACGCGGTGGCGCAGCTGCCGGAATGGGAGGCGCTGCGCGAGGAAGCGGTGGCGATCAAGAAAGACGCGCTGGCGCATCTCGATTTCTATCTCGAAGCCTTCGAGCAGA
>JAGWIH010000337.1 GCA_028866355.1 Alphaproteobacteria bacterium | reverse complement strand
GCTGGCCCGCCGAGCAGCTGGTCATCTGGCTCAACGGCGGCCATGCGCCGTGGTGGCTGGTGTTCGGCGGCGGCCTGGCGATCGCCGGCGTGCTCGCATTCATCTCATGGCATCTGATCGAAGCGTCGGCACTGCGGCTGAAGCCGCGGGCGCGCGCGGCACCGGCGCTGGCAACGACAGGCTGATGACGACCGAGATTCCGTTCCGGCGCGACTTCGCGTTCCGTTACGGCGAAGCGGAGACTCTCTCGCCGCTGATCCGCCGCGTCGTCGCGCGCAATGCCAGTCCGTTCACCTTTAAGGGTACCGGCACCTACATCGTGGGACGCGGCAAGGTCGCGATCATCGATCCGGGGCCGGCGATGGGCGACCACATCGCGGCCGTTCTTGGCGCGGTCGCGCACGAGACGGTGACGCACATCGTCGTGACGCATACGCATCTCGACCATTCGCCGGCCGCCGCCGCCGTCAAGCAGGCGACCGGCGCACGCAGCTTCGGCTTCGGGCCGCACGGCTCCGGCCGCGCCGAGGACCGCGCCGGCATCGAGCGCGGCGTCGTCGAGGAAGGCGGCGATCACGATTTCCGTCCGGACGTCGCGTTGCGCGATGGCGACACGCTGGACGGTCCGGGCTGGAGCCTGACTGCAATCGAGACGCCGGGCCACACGTCGAACCATCTGTGCTTTGCGCTGACGGAAGAGAAGGTTCTGTTCACCGGCGATCATGTCATGGGCTGGTCGACGAGCGTCATCGCGCCGCCCGACGGCGACATGGGCGCCTATCTGCGCTCGCTCGACAAGCTGTTGGCGCGCGACGACGCGCGCTATTGGCCGACGCACGGACCCAGCGTCGACGACCCGAAGCCCTATGTGCGCGCCTTCGTCGCCCACCGACGCGAGCGCAGCGACGCCATCCTGGCGCGGCTCAAGGCCGGCGACCGGACCATTCCCGAAATCGTCGCCAAAGTGTACGCCGGCCTCGACCCGCGCTTGACGACGGCAGCGGGCCGGTCGGTGCTGGCGCACCTTATCGAGATGATCGAGCGCGGCGTTGCCGCCAGCGACGGCCCACCTTCGCCCACCGGCCGCTTCCGGTCTCGGTGATGACAACCGGACGGCCGTGCCCTAGTATCGGTTGATCAACAACAAGCCGGATCACCGGCAACAACAGGGAGGGGATACAATGCAGTTACGGTGGAATCCCGGCGCGTTTGGGCGCGCCATCGTCGTCCTGACGGTGGCCGTGGCGCTCGCCGTCGGTGCGCCGCACGCACGGGCGCAAGAGAAGCAACCGATCAAGATCGGCTTCAGCATGGCGCTGACCGGCGCCTTGGCCGGCGCAGGCAAGTCGGGCCTGCTCGCCATCCAGCTTTGGGCCAAGGACCAGAACGCCAAGGGCGGCCTGCTCGGCCGGCCGGTGCAGCTGGTCTATTACGACGACCAGACCAATCCGTCGCTGGTGCCGGGCATCTACACCAAGCTGCTCGACGTCGACAAAGTCGATCTCGTCGTCGGCCCTTACGGCACCGTGCCGATCTCCGCCGCCATGCCGGTCGTCATCTCGCACAAGATGACGTTCCTGGCGTTGCTCGGCCTCGCCGTGAACAGCAATTTCCACTATCCCAACTTCTTCGCGATGATTCCGTCGGGCCCGGACCCGAAGGAGTCCTTCACCAAGGGCTTCTTCGACGTCGCGTTGGCGCAAAACCCGAAGCCCAAGACGATCGCCATCGTCGGCTCGCAGGATGAGTTCTCCACGCACCTGACCGACGGCGCGCGCAACAACGCCAAGGCGGCCGGCCTTAAGATCGTCTACGACAAGGGCTTCCCGGCGAACACGACCGACTGCTCGCCGATCATGCGGGCGATCAACGCGACCAATCCCGATATCATCGTCGTCGGCACCTATCCGCCGGCCGCGATCTGCATGGTGCACGCGTTGAACGAAGTCGGCACTAAGGCGAAGATGTTCGGCGGCGGCCTGGTCGGCCTGCAATACACCGCGCTCAAAGAACAACTCGGCGCCGGACTCAACGGCATCGTTAATTACGACATCTGGGTGCCGGCAAAGAAAATGATGTTCCCCGGCCTCGACAAGGTCCTGAAAGAGTACCAGGCGGCGGCGGCCTCGGCGGGCGTCGATCCGCTGGGCTACTACATGGCGCCGATCTCGTACGCCTACATGCAGATCCTGGCCGACGCGGTCACCGCGACCAAGGGCCTCGATCAGCAGAAGCTGGCTGACTATCTCCGCTCAACCACCTTCCACACCGTCTTCGGCGACGTGAAGTTCGGCAAGGACGGCGAATGGGCGGAATCGCGGATGCTGCAAGTGCAGTTCCAGCACATCACCGGCAACGACATCAAACA
>JAGWIH010000336.1 GCA_028866355.1 Alphaproteobacteria bacterium | reverse complement strand
TGCCCTGTCGGCGCAACCAGCGGGCAACGTCGCGATCGAGCGCCGTCACCCCCTCGCGCGCGTCGATCACGAACAGAGCGACATCGGCCGCCGCCAACGCCTTCTCGGTCTGCAGTCGGAGCCGCGCGGCCATGTCGCTGCGCGTCGTGGTTTCGACGCCGGCGGTATCCGTCAGCCGCAGCGCGAGTCCGGCAAAATCGACGGCCACTTCACGGCGGTCGCGCGTCAATCCAGCCTCGCCCGCCACCAACGCCGTCTTACGGCCGGCCAAGCGGTTGAACAGCGTCGACTTGCCGACATTCGGGCGGCCGACGATGGCGACGGAAAGCGGCATGGCGATTAGCCTGTCACCGCAGCGCGGTCAGGTCGGCCTCATCGGTGATGACATAGAGCGAACCGCCCGCCACCACCGGATCAAGATAGACACCATCCGAGAATGTCATTTGTCCGAGCGGCTGACCGCTATAGGGCGAGATCGACAATGCCTCGCCGTTGGACGAGATCACTACCAGGCGGTTGCCCGCCAGCACCGGCCCCGACCAGCGCAATGGTTTTTTCTTATCTTTCTCGTCCTCGTAACGCGGCAACGGCCGCACCCAACGCACGTGGCCGTCGGATCGCAACAAACAAACCAGATCGCGGTCGTTGGCCAAGACATAGATGTAGTCGCCGGCCACCCACGGCATGTGCGTGCCGCCGATATCCTGTTCCCAGACGCGGTCGCCGGTGCGCAGATCGATCGCCACGAGAATGCCGGAATGGCTGATGGCAAACACGCGGTCGCGGTCGATCACCGGCTGGCCGCGAATGTCGGCAAGCGATGATAGAGCGCCGAGAGGACGCGACGTCGCGAGATTGTCGGACCATACCGCCCGGCCGTTCTCGACGCGCAGCGCATAAAGCTCGCCGGATGAATAGGGCACGATTACCGTGTCGCCCTGCACCGCCGGGCTCGCCCCAATCAGCAGATCGGTGGGTTCCGGCAGCCCGTTGTGCGTCCACAGCCGATGCCCGTCGGCGGCGGCAAGGACTTCGAGTTCGTTGTCGACGGTAATCGCGAAGACACGGCCGGAAAAAGCGGTCGGCGGCCCATGCGCCGGGCTCGCCAGGCTCTGGCGCCAGATTTCCTTGCCGGTTACGGCATCGACAGCAACGACCTGGGCGTAACCGGTGGCGATGAAGATGCGGCCACCCTCATAAGCGATGCCGCCGCCGAACATCGGCGCACCGGCACTCTTCGGCTGTGGATCGAAGCGCCAGATCCGGTTGCCGCTTTTCGCATCGAACGCTGAAACGACATCGTTGGCGTCGGCCGCGAAGACGCGGCCATTGGCGACGATCGGTTGCGCCGTAACACGGCCGTACCGCCACGACCCCTCGCCGACATCCGCTTTCCAGGCACGACTGATCGTGGGCGCGAGCGCGAGATGATACATCGCGTGATTGGCATAGCCGCCGGCGCCCGGCCATTCCGGATTGTTGAACGGTGGCGGCAAGGTGATTGGCGTCGCCTCGAGCTTGGGATCCGGTGCCAGGCTCTTTTGCAGCTCGAGTACGGAGATGCGCGTTCCTGGAAGAGTGGTTTTCTTGGAACCGCCACAAGCTGCAAGCGCCAGACACACGGCCAGCGCGACGCCAGTCGCGAGGCGGAAGGTCATGGACTCAAAGCCGCGATCATTTGCGCCGCGCGCTGCCGCGCACTCGGCGGCGCATTGGGATCGTCAGCGAGCTGCTGGAAGCTCTTGCGTGCGCCGGCACTGTCGCCGGCTTTCAGTTGGGCAAAGCCGGTAAGCTCGATGGCGAACGGGTGCCACGGACTGGCACCGTCGGTCAGGGGCTTGAGCCGCTGGATCGCACCGGCAGTGTCGCCTTTGTCGAGGGCCACATCGGCCGCGAGCAGCGTCGCCGCCGCACGGTAAACCGGATCGGCCGACGTGTCGGCCGCCAGCTGGTCATAAATCGTGAGTGCGCCGGCAGCGTCACCAGCACGCGCTTTGAGCGCCGCTTCCTCGAAGCGCGCCAACATGGCGTGCCCCGCGGCCGCGTGCGCAGCGATGGCCGCGAAAGCGTCGGCGGCGTCCTTGTTCTTGCCGTCGCGGACGAGGTCGAGGGCCGCTGCGAAGCGGACGCCATCGGCGGCGCTACGCTGGTCGCGGTACTGCCGCCAACCGACGCCGACCGCAGTCGCGACGACGACGAGGACCGCCGCGACGATCACCCACCGGCCATGACGCGTCCACAGCTTCGCGAGGTTCTCCTTGCGGAGTTCCTCGTCGATTTCCCGGAAGATGTCGCTCAAAACCCGGCCCCGACCCGCGAAAAATGCCCGGTACCATAACGCCTTGCCGGCGTTCCTGCAAACCCCGGACACGACGTTTTC
>JAGWIH010000335.1 GCA_028866355.1 Alphaproteobacteria bacterium | reverse complement strand
CCCTATCTCCGCACCCACCCGCTGACGACCGAACGTATCCAGTATGTGCAGGAGCATGTGCTCAGCTCGCCTTACACCAAGAATCCCGATCCACCGCAGTGGATTCCGATGCTGGCCGACGTCAAGGCGAAGCTAAGAGGTTTCCTCGATCCGCCGGCGCAGACCTTGGAGAAATATCCGACGACGGATCAGTCGGTGCCCGCGCACTACGCGCGTGCCATCGCCTATTACCGGATCCCGGACGTATCCAAGGCGCTGGCCGAGATCGACAGCCTGATTCACGACCAGCCGAACAATCCGTATTTCTGGGAGCTCAAGGGTCAGATCTTGTTCGACAACGGACGCGTTGCCGACGCTGTCGCGCCGTATCAGCGCGCTGTCGCGCTCAACAATGCGCCGTTGATGCGCGTCGAGCTCGCCCAAGTCGAACTCGAGACCGAGGATCCGGCGCTCTTGCCGAAGGCGCTGGGGCAACTCTCCGACGCCGTCACCTTCGAGCACGACAACCCCGACGCGTGGCATTTCCTGGCGATCGCCTATGGCCGCAGCAACAATATCGGCATGGCGGCGCTGAGCCTCGCCGAAGAAGGCATGGCGAATGGCGACTACAAGACGGCGATCCAACAGTCGCAGCGTGCCCGCCAAATCTTGCCCCCCGGACCGCAACGCCAGCGTGCGGAAGATATCGAAGCCGAAGCCAAGCGGATTCGCGACGCGTCCTAACGGATGGAAGGAATGGAATGCGCAAACTTGCCATCGCGGTGTTAATCACTCTCGCCGCCGCGTTCGCCACGCCTGCAACCGCCGCGGCGCAATCATTCTCGCCCGCGCAACAGCAGGAAATCGATCGCTTGATCCACGACTACCTGCAGCAGCACCCGGAAGCGGTCATGGGCGCGCTCAAGGCATCGCAGCAACAGGCGGATAACGCCAGGGCGGCGGCGGCCAAGAAAGTGATCGCGGCCAAACGCGATGAGCTGCTGCACGACCCCAATTCCGTCGTCGCCGGCAACCCCAACGGCGACGTGACGTTGGTCGAATTCTTCGATTACCGCTGCCCGTACTGCAAAGCGATCGAACCGTCGCTTGAGGCGTTGATCAAAGAGGACGGCAAGCTGCGCGTCGTCTACAAGGAGTTTCCGATCCTCGGCCCGACGTCGGTCGTCGCCTCACGTGCCGCCATCGCCGCGCGCCAGCAAGGCAAGTACACCGCGTTTCACGACCGGATGATGGCGCTCAAGGGCAATATCGACGCCGACGCGGTGATGAAGGTCGCCGAAGCCAGCGGCCTCGACGTCACCAAGCTCAAACATGACATGGCCGCGGCTTCTGTCGGCCAGATCATCCAGCGCAATTACACGTTGGCCGATGCGCTCGGCATCGATGCAACGCCGGCGCTGGTGATCGGCGACCAACTCACCATGGGCGCGGTCGATATCGACGGCCTGCGGCAGCTTATCGCCGACGCGCGCAAGAACAAGAAGGGCAGCTAGCCGACGACGGTTTCGGGACCGATCGGTTCCGTCAAATTCGCCTCGTCGATGCGCGCCGAATTGACGCGCTTGGCGACCGGCACATAGCGCAACGCGACGGCCGGCACACCCGCCAGCGCCGCCGTTACTCGCGCCGGTTCGCTAGCCGGATCGAGCCAGGCATCGAGATCGGCGCCGGCGAGGATGACCGGCATGCGCGGATGGAGCGGCCGCAACAGATCGTTCGCAGCGGTGGTGACGATGGTGAAACTGTCGATCGGCGTCGTTGCGGCATCGCGCCGGTCAATCCATCGGTCCCACAAGCCGGCGAACGCAAATGGCGCATTGTCGCGCCGCGTCACCAGATGGGGTTGCCGGTCGGTGCCGTCGCCCGACCAGTCGTAGAAACCGTCCGCCAGCACCGCGCAGCGCCGTTGGCGCAGCGCCTTGGCGAAGGCCGGCCGCGATGCCAGACTTTCGGCGCGGGCATTCATCAGCGACGCGCCGATCTTGGCGTTTTTGGCCCAAGATGGAACGAGCCCCCAGCGTAGATTTTGCACGGTGCGCTCGCCCGCCGGCTGACGCCGTTGCCGGACGACGGGTGCGTCCTGGGTCGGCGCGACGTTATAGCGCGCCGGCAGGTTCGGACGTTCAACGAACCCGAAAACGTCCCGTAATACCTCGGCCGGCGTGGCCAACTTGTAGCGTCCGCACATCCGTAAGGACCTCGTTCATTCATACCGTCCGGGCGAAAAAGGGATTGGTCGGCCCGCGCCCGCGCCGCTATTTTAGCGCCCTTCGCCACGACGACAGAGATTTCCCCTCCATGGGACAGTTCGGCATGGGCCAGCCGGTGCGGCGCAGCGAGGATCGCCGCTTCATCACCGGTGCCGGCCGCTACACAGACGAT
>JAGWIH010000033.1 GCA_028866355.1 Alphaproteobacteria bacterium | reverse complement strand
TTGGCCGGATAAAGGCCTTGCTTCGCCATCTGCTCAAAGAAGGTGTGCCAACGCGCATCGGTCATCGCGCCGATACCGAGCGTCTTCGCGTCGCCGCTGTCGACGATGCCGTGGCTTGCCATGGTCGACCGCGCATAGGCTAACAGGGCGTCAGTTTGCTCGGGATTATCCTTCTTGATCAGTGCATTGGCAGCCGCCGGATCGCGCCTGAGATAGGCGTACCAGCCTTCAATCGAGGCGTCGACGAAACGTTGCACCAGCCCAGGATTATCGTGCACCAGCTTGGCCGATGTCTCGATCAGCGAGCCGTAACTCGCATAACCGGAATCAGCGAGCAGAAAGACTTGCGGCTCGCCACCGGCTTGTTGGATGAGAAACGGCTCGCTGGTCAGATAGCCTTGCTGGATCGCGCGCGGATTGGTGAGGAAGGGCGCCATGTTGAAGGTATAAGGCCGAATCTGTGCATCGGTGTAACCGAAGCGCGCCTTTAGGAACAGCCACCAGCCGACGCGCGTATCGCCGCCGATCATGATCGGCTTGCCTTTGAGGCTCGCGAGATCCTTAAAGCCGGCGGCGCGGTGCGCGATCAGCACAGTCGGGTCTTTCTGGAAGAGCGCCGCAACCGCCACCAGTGGAATGTTCTGCTGGCGGACGTTGAGCGGCAGAAAACTGTTCGAGACAATAGCGAAATCGAGCCGGCCGGCCGCGAGCAGCTGCGTCTGATTGATCTGCGGCCCGCCTTGACGCAGTTCGACCTCGATTCCATGGCGGGCGTAGATGCCTTCGGCGATCGCCGCGTAATAGCCGCCGTGCTCCGCTTCGGCGCGCCAGTCGGTACCGAAAATCACGTGATCGAGCGCATACGCCGATGGGCTCGCAACCAAAGCCGCGAGCACCAACGCCGCCCATAATCCGGCTTTCTTCATCCCCCACCTCGCGGCGACTTCTTAGCCCAAGCCAAGGCGCGAGGATAGCGCGCGGTTAGATCGCCGATCCGAGCGGTACGAAAACGATCAATGCTGATCGTCGTCGCGCCGACCGCCGGCCGCGTCGTCGTAACCCTTGGCATGCGAATAGAACAGCAACGCCAACAACACGCCGGCGAGACCGAGCGTCGCCAGGCCGCCTAGGATCAGTGCGATATAGCCGGACGTCGATATTTCCGTCGCGCCCATCGAAATCCACGCCCACACCGCTACCGAAACGGTCGAAAGCGCGAGAATGGCGGCGACGAATATGCCGAGTTTGGTCATGGGAACGATCCTGTTGGCGGCGCCGATCATAAAACCCTGACCGGCCGGCGAAAGCGTAACCCGCGGACAACAATGTCGCAGAGGCTGACCAAAATATAATATTTTAATATATTTGCGGGGCGAGATAGGATCTCGACCCAGATAGGGAGGCCAGCGATGTCGGTGCACGTGCTGTTCAAGACCGGCGAACGCCCCGAAGGCGGCACGCTGTCGGCGCGACTGGTCGCCGAGATCCGCGAAGCCGTGTTCGACAAGCGCCTCAAGCCGGGCGATTTCCTCGGCAGCGAGAACGATATTGCGGAGCGCGCCCAGGTGAGCCGGATGGCGGCGCGCGACGCGCTGCGGACGCTGGCGGCGCTCGGCGTCGTCGAGATCAAGGTCGGTGCGGGCGGCGGCGTGCGGATCGCGCACGGCAACCCGCGGCAGTTCGCCGAAGCCCTGGCCGTTCAGCTCGATCTCGCCGGCATCAGCGCCGCAGAAATTCTTGACGCGCAGCGCGCGATCGAGACGCTGGCGGCCGAGCTCGCCGCCGAGCACGCCACCGCGTCCGAACTTGCCGGCCTGAAACGCCTCCTCGCCGCCGCCGAAGAACAGATCGACGACGTGCCGGCTTTTACGCGCGCCTGTCTCGATTTCCACGTCGCCGTCGCCGAGGCCTCGCATAACCGCGTGCTGGCGGCGCAGTTGCGCTCGCTGCAGCACGTGTCGTGGCCGACGCGCAATCCGGCGCTGACGCGAACCGTCGCGCTCCACATCCTCGATGTCCATCGCCAGCTGGTTGCGCTGATCGAAGCGCGCGACGCGGCTGCCACGCGACGCCTGATGGATGAACACGTCAAGATGATCCGCGCGCGGCGCACCACGCCATCTGGCCGCAACGCGACGAAACACGGCGCAGTTTGTTGATTCGAGTCAGAAAACGGAGGAAACCGTGAGCAAGTTCATCATCGCCCCGCATTTCCGGCTGCAGGAATGGGTCGCCGAAGAGAAAGGTTATTTTCGCGATGAAGGGCTCGACTACGAATTCCGCGAGACCATGGATTCGAGCACTGGGCAAGGCCATCAGCTCGGCAACAAGGTTGGCGCCTTCCAATCGATCGAGCAAGGGCGGAGCTGCGACATCAGCGGCGCCTGTCATTGGACCGTCAACGTCGCCGCCGCCAAAGGTCACGCCAAACTCTATGCCGACGCCTACTCGGTTTCGCCGGCCGGCGTTTTCGTGCCGCCGGAATCGCCGATCAAGGCGCCGGCCGATCTCAAAGGTGTCCCGATTTCCGTCGGCTACCAGTCCGGCAGCCATTACGCGACGATCCAGGCGCTCGAACAATACATGTCATTGGGCGACATCAAGCTCAGCTTCGCCGACGGCTTGCTGTTCAGCCGTATGGAGATGCTGTTCGATCGCAAGGTGCCGGCCGTCACCGTGTTCAGCGGGCCGTACTATTTCCTCGAGCAGCTGGGCTTCCGAAAAATTATCGACGCCACCTTCATGATGGCGTCGATGATCAACGGCAATCCGCAATCCGAGGACGTCCGCAAGTACTTCAGGGCGCTGCGCCGCGCCCAGCGCGACATCGACTTGCGGCCCGAGCTTTACACGCACTATTACGAGAAAGAGTTCCCCAAGCGTTTCCACGGGCTGATGGACACGCGTCGTTGGGGACCCGGCGAGCGCATCGTTTTCGAGCCCTATACGAAGGAAGTTTTCGAGGAATCGCAACGCTGGATCGCCGAACGCGGTATTTTCGCCGACGGCACCGGCAACGCCGCCTACGAGAATGCGGTCGTAACGCTGGCGGCGGAATAACCCGGCCGTATCGCTTTCACGCGTCGCGCCGGCCGGGGCGCATGGCGGCAAAACTCGGCGGATCGCTTGCCGGAAACGAATCGGCGCTCATGGCGTCGATGGCGTCGTCGGGCATCGCCGCAAGCAGTGCACGATCCGCCGGGCGCCGGCGCTCTTCGATGGGCCGCGCTTGCGGTTTGCCGGATTTCTCAGCCGGACGCGCGCGTTTCATGCTGATCTCCACAGCGTCTATTCCGGCAAACGCGCGCGGGCGGGCATAGTTCCGGCGGCAGGTTGGCCGGGTCGACGGCCGATCTCGCGGCAGATTCGAGAATATGGTCTGATGAAAGCGGTGCGGGTAAATGCCGCGAGCGAGGTGTCGATGACCATTGCTGCGATTTCTCCAACCGAGCGGATCGTCGCCACGGTCGATGGCGCGATCGGATGGCTTGTCCTCAACAATCCGACGCGGCGCAATGCGCTGTCGCTCGACATGTGGCAGGCGATTCCGGCGATCCTCGATCGCTTCGAACGCGAACCGGCGGTGCGTGTCGTGGTGCTGCGCGGCGCCGGCGACCGGGCCTTCACCGCGGGCGCCGACGTTTCGGAATTCGAACGCCTGCGCGGCACACCCGCGGATCAGGAGCGCTACAGCACCATTTCGGAAACCGCCTTGGCGCGGTTGCAACAATTTCCGAAGCCGACCATCGCCATGATCCAGGGCTATTGCATGAGCATCGGCCTCGGCATTGCGCTGGCCTGCGACCTGCGCTTTGCCGGATCGGGCGCGCGTTTCGCCAGCCTCGCCGCGCGGCTCAGCCTGACCTACCGCTGGTCCGACATCAAGAAAGTGATCGACCTGATCGGGCCGGCGCGCACCAAGGATTTCTTTTATAGCGCGCGACATGTTCCGGCCGACGAGGCGCTGGCGATGGGCCTAGTCGAATATGTGCATCCGGATGCGGCGATCGAAGCCTTCACCCGCGCCTATTGCGCCCGGATTGCGGAAAATGCACCCCTTAGTATGACAGCGACGAAGCAAATCGTGGCCGAATTGGTCAGGCCGTCGTCCGAGATCGACCGCGCTTTATGCAAATCGATCGTCGCCGGCTGTTACGCCAGCGAGGATTATGTCGAAGGGCGGCGGGCCTTCATGGAAAAGCGCCGGCCGGTGTTTCGCGGCAAATAGCGCCGATCAGTCGAGGCAGGCGGGATCGGCCCGTAGCGCGCCGCGCGCGAAGCGGCGGAACTGCGTCGCGATCATCGACGGATCGGTCATGTAATTGTGCGCGTCGCGCGCGAATTCCTGGTCGATCTTGCTCAACGGCCCGATGGCGCGAGCGCGCACCTGCATCTTGGCCGCACGCTCGAAACACAACGCCAGCCAGGCGGCCTCTTCGATCGATTGACCGACCGTGGCGAGGCCGTGATTGGCGAGGAGCACGGCGCGCTTCGAGCCCAGCGCGCGCGCAATGATCTCGCCTTCGAGCTCGGTCACCGGATTACCCGGCCATTCCTTCAGAAACGCGCAATCGTCGTGGAACATGGTGGCGTCCATGTGCGCCACCGTCAGCGGCTCGTCGACCATGGAAAGCGCGGCGGTATAAAACGCGTGCGTATGAATGCCGCAACTCGCATCCGGGCGCAGCTCGAGAATCTTGATTAGGAAGCCGGCCGCCTTGGGCGGCCTGCCCTTGCCTTTCAGTACGTTGAGATCCTTGTCGACCGTCAGGATCTGGCGCGGCGTGACTTCTTCGAAGCCGACGCCCATGGGCAGCGTGTGGAAGCCATCGGGCTTGGTCGTGCGCAGCGCGACGAGGCCCGGCACGATCGTGTCGTGTCCGTCGGCGGCGAGGATGCGGCAGGCAAGCGTCAGCTTCTCGGCGTCGGACCAGCCGGGATCCGCGGCGAGCTCCGCCTCGTTATAGAGCTCACCCAGCCGCGCCGAGGCGCGTTCCCTCAATTTCGCGATATCGCCGGCCATGGTCCGTCCCTCGCAACGTCGCCAATTCCAAAAACAAGAATAGGGCGAAGCGTGGTGGGTGCACCAGGACTCGAACCTGGGACCCGCTGATTAAGAGTCAGCTGCTCTACCAACTGAGCTATGCACCCGCGCGGGAAGGCGCCGTATATATCAACCCGTCACCGGCTTGTCGAGCCGCATAGGATCAGGTTTCGGCTTCGCCGTAACGGCCGATGCGGACGTCGCGGTGGACATAAACGCTCATCAACAGGCCGAAACCGAACATCACCGTCAGCATCGACGTGCCGCCGTACGACACGAGCGGCAACGGCACGCCCACCACCGGCAACAAGCCGATGACCATGGCGACGTTGATGAAAACGTAAAGGAACAGGTTGGTGGTGATGCCGAAGGCGAGCAGCCGGCCGAAATGGCTCCGTGAGCGGAATGCGATGGCATAGCCATACACGAACACGACGGCGTAAAGCGCGAGCAGCACCAGGCCACCGGCCAGCCCGAATTCCTCGCCCAGTATGGTGAAGATGAAGTCGGTCTGGCGCTCGGGCAGGAACGAAAGATGCGCCTGTGTTCCCGACAAGTATCCCTTGCCGAACACCCCGCCCGAGCCGACGGCGATTTTGGCCTGCAAGCTGTGATAACCGGCGCCGAGCGGATCGCTCTCGGGATTGAGGAAGGTCAGAATCCGGTTCTTCTGATAATCGCGCAGATGGTGCCACGCGAACGGAACCACGGCGCCGGCGGCGGCGAGCACCACTGCAAATTTCCAGAGCCTAACACCGGCAAGGAAGAACATCGCCGCGCCGCCGAGCACCAGCATAATCGCGGTACCGAGATCGGGCTGCTTCAATACCATCGCCGCCGGCACAAGGATCAACAGCGCCGGAACGATCAGCTTCACCGGATTGCGGATTTCCTCGGCCGGCATGCCGTTGAAATAGCGCGCCAGAACCATGACCAGGGCAATCTTCATGAATTCCGACGGCTGAATCTGGATGACGCCGAGATCGATCCAGCGCTGCGCGCCCATGCCGATGGCGCCGCGCACCTCGACCGCGATCAGCAAGATCATAGTCACGGCATAAAAGCCGTAAGCCGCGCGCAACCACACGCGGATATCGACCATCGCAACGGCGAGCATGACCAGCGCCGCGACCAGATACCGGACCACTTGGCGTTCCGCCCACGGATGCCAGCTGCCGTTGCCCGCCGAATAAAGGAGCGTGACGCCGACGCCGGCGATGCTGGTGACCAGCGCAACCAGCGGCCAGTTCACGTTCAACAGCTTGACGCTGAGCGTTTGCTGCGTTTGCGAGGGATCGTAAAGCCAGCGCATGGTCGGTTCAGCCTTGCGCCAGCTTCGCGGCGCCGAACGGCACGGCCGGCACGCGGCGCGCCGGATCGCGCTTTTGTGCTTCGAGCAAGAGATCGTGGGCGATCGGCGCCGCGACCGCGCCGCCTTCGCCGCCGGTCGCGCCGCCGTGCTCGACCACGACCGAGCAGACGTAACGCGGCGCCGCGACGGGTGCGAAAGCGATGAATAGTGCGTGGTCGCGGTCCTTCCACGGCACCTTGGTGCCGGTGACGACGCCGCGATCGCGGATTTCCCGCGCGATGTGATGGACCTGCGCCGTGCCGGTCTTGCCGGCCATGATCATCGCCGGATCCTCGATCCGGGCGCCATACGCCGTGCCGTGCACCTCGTTGACGACGCCAAACATCGCGTCGTGAATCACATCGAGGGTCTTTTGCTGAATGCCCAAGGGCGCGAAAGCGCGGCTGATCTCGGTCGCGATCGGACTCGATGCCGTCATCACGCCGCCGTCCCGCACCAGCACCGGCTTGACCGTGTGTCCGGTCGCGAGGCGCGCCACATAGATCGCGAGCTGCAGCGGCGTCACGGAGACGAAGCTCTGGCCGATGCCGCAACTCAGCGTCTCGCCGCGCTGCCAGGCGACGCCGGTCGTCGCCAGCTTCCATGCCCGCGTCGGGATCAAACCGGTCTTCTCGCCGGGAATGTCGATGTCGGTCTTAAGTCCAAGACCGAGACGGTTCGCCATCTGCGCGATGCGGTCGATCCCGACCAAATCGGCGGTGTGATAGAAGAACACGTCGCACGATTCCTTGATCGCGCGGCGCACCGATAGCGTGCCGTGGCCACCTTTCTTCCAGCAATGGAACACGGTGTTGCCGAGGTGGAATTCGCCCGGACAGAAGAATTCGGTATCCGGCGTGATGACGCCGGCTTCGAGCGCGGCGGTCGCCACCAGCGGCTTGAAGGTCGAGCCCGGCGAATAGGTACCGGCGATCGCCTTGTTCTCCAGCGGATTATAGGGATTGTCGACCAGCGCCTTCCATTGCGCCGGGCTCAAGCCGCTGGCGAAAGCGCTCGGATCGAAGCCCGGCGCCGACGCCAGAGCCAGCACTTCGCCGGTCCAGGAATCGATGACGATGGCCGAAGCCGAGCCCTGCGCGGTACAGCGGCGCATGGCGATGTCCTGCAAATCCATGTCGAGGCCGAGTACGATCTGGTCGCCGGCGATGCCGTCCTCGTGCGCCAGCTCGCGCACCACCCGGCCAAAGGCGTTGACTTCGACCTCGCTGGTGCCGGCCGTGCCGCGAAGCTCCAGATCGTATTGCTTCTCGACGCCGCTTTTGCCGACCCGGAAATCGGGCAGCTCGACCAGCGGATCGTCGCTGTTGAGCTCCTGTTCTGAGACCGGCGCGACATAACCCACGACATGCGCGGTTTCGTCGCCGAAGACGTAATGGCGGATAAGTCCCTGTTCGATCGAGACGCCAGGCAGGTCGACCGCGTTGACGTCGATACGCGCCATCTCGTTCCAATCCATGTCCTCGCGCAACGCGATTGGCACGAAGCTGTGATGGTTGCGAATGTCGCGTAAAACTCGGCGCCGGTCGGCCTCGGTCAGCGGCACGAGATCGGCCACGGCATCGAGCGTCTGATTGATGTTGCCGGCCTGCTCGGGGATCACGACAGCCTGGTAGGTCGGCCGGTTGACCGCCAACGGCACGCCGAAGCGGTCGACGATGAGGCCGCGCGGCGGCACCAACAGCCGGATGTTGATCCGGTTTTCGTCGGCCAACATGGAGAATTTCGGCGCCTGAACGACCTGAAGGTAATAGAGGCGGCCGGCGAGCGCCGCCAAGAGCGCGACCTTGCCGCCGGCCAATACCATGGCGCGACGGGTCAGAGTTTTGCCGCGGCCGCTCGCTTTCTTCATGTCACGCACTCAACGCCGGCATCGCGCGATGCGCCAAGGCGAGCAGGTAGCTCCCGATGGGGAAGCAGGCGGTCGTGATAAGCGTCTGGAAAATGAACGGACGCGGCGGCAGCACCTGCATCTGCATTAAGCTGACGAACGTCCATTCGAGCGTGAACGCCCCCACGGCGGCGCCGAAAAAGCCGAGCCATAGGATTGAGAACGGACGATGACTGAAGACTTGTCGTTGGCTCAAGACGCCAGTGCGCACCAGCAGCAGCACCAACGCCGACAGGCCGACATAAGGGGTGCCGTTAAGCAGATCGAGCGACAAGCCGGCAATGAATACGATGGTCGGCGGCAGCAGATCGGGCCGATAAACTGACCAATGGAAAACCGCCATTAATGCGAAGGCCGGCGCAATCGAGCCGAAGCTCGGTACATGGAACGGCAACAGCGACAGCAACACGAAGAGTATCGTCGTTGTGCTAGGTACCATGCGGGCGACAAAACCAAAATAATCGCGATTCCGGGCGTACGGCATGATCACCGCGCGGGCGTCGCCCGGGCGCGGCCCCCTCCGATTGACGGCGGCGCCGGTATCGCGTTCTCTGGCAGCACGCCATCGAGACCGTAATTCACGATCCGCACCATTTCCAAGCGCGCAAGATCGGCATACGGCTCGACGCGGACCATGCCGTTGACCGAGACCACGACGCCGATCGGCAGATCGGGCGGGAAGAGACCGCCGCTGCCGCTGGTGACGATGCGATCGCCCGTTTTCACGGGGGTCTTGGGTTGGAGATAGACCAGGCGCGGCTGATCGGAGTTGTCGCCGTTGAGCATCGCCCGTTCGTGCGTGCCTTCGACGACGACGGGAATGTGCGAGTTGATGTCGGTCAGCAGCAAAACGCGCGCCGAGCGGTCGCCAAGTTCGATGACGCGGCCGACAAGCCCATCGCCGGTCAGCGCCGGCTGCCCGCGGGAGACGCCATCATTCCGTCCGACATTGATCAATACGTTGCGTAGGAACGCGCCGCCGGAATCGGCGATCACCTGCGCCGCAACCGACGATACGGCGCCTTGCGGCGCGAACTTCACCAGATTACGGAGCTCTTCGTTCTCGGATTGGAGACGGCGCGCAACGTCCTGCCATTGCAGCAGTCGTTGATTCTCGACCTTGAGTTCCTGGTTCTGGCGATAAACCGCCGCGATATCTTCGACGGTGCCAATCGCCTTCGAGACCGTCGCAATGGGCTCACCGGCAACGCGGAGTACCGGCGCGAGCGTATCGGCGAGCACGACGCGCACATGATCGAACAGCAGAATATCGGCCTTGCCAAGGACCGCCAACAGCGCCGAAACGAAAATCAGCAAGGGAAGCGTCAGCCGCTGGACTGTCGCGCGTGTCGAGGCAGAAACTCTCATTGGCGCCGACCGTTTCTCATGGTCCCGACTGCTTCCGCCAAGTGCCGGCGCCCCATCAACGCCGGCCGTACATCTTCTTACCTTTTACACGGACTTCGACGGTTCGTACATGGTCCGGGCCCGAATCACCCTAACTAATACATGCTTATCAAGACGTTACGCAGGGTCTTCATTTCCTCGAGGGCGCGGCCGGTGCCGAGCGCGACGCAGGACAACGGGTCGTCGGCGATCGAAACCGGCAGTCCGGTCGAATGCCGCAGCACGTAATCGAGGTTGCCGAGCAGCGCGCCGCCGCCCGTAAGCACGATTCCCTTGTCGACGATGTCGGCGGCAAGCTCGGGCGCGGTGTGCTCGAGCGCCACCTTGACCGCCTCGACGATGGCGCCAACCGGTTCGGACAGGCTTTCGGCGATCTGGCGTTCCGAGATCACGATTTCCTTCGGCACACCGTTCATCAGATCGCGGCCCTTGATCTCCATGATGCGGCCTTCGCCTTCTTCCGGCATGCAGGCCGAGCCGATTTCCTTCTTGATGCGTTCGGCCGACGATTCGCCGACAAGCAGATTATGGTTGCGGCGGATATAGGCGATGATCGCCTCGTCCATCTTGTCGCCGCCGACGCGCACCGACCGCGAATAGACGATGCCGCCAAGCGACAGCACCGCCACCTCGGTGGTGCCGCCGCCGATATCGACGACCATCGAGCCGGTCGGCTCCGTCACCGGCAAGCCGGCGCCGATCGCCGCCGCCATCGGCTCCTCGATCAGGAACACCCGCCGCGCGCCGGCGCTTTCTGCCGATTCTTGAATCGCGCGGCGTTCGACGGCCGTCGATCCCGACGGCACGCAGACGATGATCTGCGGGCTGGCGAAGCTGCGACGGTTGTGCACCTTGCGGATGAAATGCTTGATCATTTCCTCCGCCACCTCGAAGTCGGCAATCACGCCGTCACGCAGCGGCCGAATCGCCTGGATGTTGCCCGGCGTGCGGCCGAGCATCATCTTGGCCTCGTCGCCGACCGCGAGCACCTGCTTGCGGCCTTTGACACTGGCGATGGCCACGACCGAGGGCTCGTTCAAGACGATGCCGCGGCCCTTGACGTAGACCAGCGTATTCGCCGTGCCGAGATCGATGGCCATATCGGCCGACAGCATTCCGAGGAGATTGCCGAACATCGTTTTGGTGTGATCCGAGGTTGGTTGTTGAACCGCCGTTATGCCGTAAGCGCGGCGGGCGCGGTCTTCGCCCGCTTGGTGAGAAGCTTATTGAGGGCGTGGATGTAGGCGCGCGCCGAGGCGACTAGCGTGTCCGGATCGGCACCCTGGCCGACGACCGTCTTGCCATCCTCTTCGAGACGCACCGTGACTTCGGCCTGCGCATCGGTGCCTTCGGTCACGGCATGCACCTGGTAGAGCATCAGGCGCGCGCTGTGCGGCACGACGGCGCGAACGGCGTTGAAGGTTGCGTCAACCGGGCCGTTGCCGGTGACCTTGGCGGTTTTGCGGACGGCATCGAAATCGAGCTCGATTTCCGCGGTTTGCGGGCCTTTCGAGCCGGCGATCACCTGCAACGAGACGAACTTGATGCGTTCGTCGCCGCGTTGGATCTCGTCATCGACCAGCGCGACGATATCTTCGTCGTAGATGTCTTTCTTGCGGTCCGCGACCTCTTTGAAGCGCCGGAAGGCGTCGTTCAAGGCGTTGTCGCCCAACTCGAAGCCAAGCTCTTTGAGCTTCATCTTGAAGGCGTGCCGGCCCGAGTGCTTGCCCATGACCAGCGTCGACTTGCCGAGGCCGACCGATTCCGGCGTCATGATCTCGTAGGTGCCGGCATGCTTGAGCATGCCATCCTGGTGGATGCCGCTTTCATGCGCGAAAGCGTTGGCGCCAACGATCGCCTTGTTGGGCTGCACGACGAAACCGGTGATCGCCGAGACCAAGCGTGACGCACGCGTGATGCATTCGGTCTTGATACCCGTCGTATAAGGAATCACGTCGTGGCGCGTCCGAAGCGCCATAACGATCTCTTCCATCGCGGCATTGCCGGCGCGTTCGCCCAGCCCGTTGACCGTGCATTCGATCTGTCGGGCGCCTGCGCGCACGGCGGCCAACGAATTCGCCACGGCCAAGCCAAGATCGTTGTGGCAATGGACCGAGATCACCGCCTTATCGATGTTGGGCACGCGATCGAACAACATGCGGATGAGCGCGCCGAATTCGTCCGGCACGGCATAGCCGACCGTGTCGGGAATGTTGATGGTGCGCGCCCCTGCCTTGATCGCGCTTTCGACCACGCGACAGAGGAAATCATGCTCGGTGCGCGAGCCGTCTTCGGCCGACCACTCGACGTCCGGACAGAGATTGCGGGCGTGCGACACGCTGTCGATGACCGCTTGGTGCACCTGCTCCGGCGCCATCTGTAGCTTGTATTTCATGTGCAGCGGCGACGTCGAAAGGAACGTATGGATGCGTGGTCGTTTGGCGTGCTGCAGCGCTTCCCATGCACGGTCGATATCGGCACGCGCCGCACGGGCGAGGCCACAGACCGACGTGGTCTTGACCACGCGGGCGATTTCGCGCACGGCCTCGAAATCGCCGTTCGACGCGATCGGAAAGCCGCCCTCGATGACGTCGACGCCCATTTCCTCAAGCAACTGGGCGATACGGATCTTTTCCTCGAGATTCATCGACGCGCCCGGCGATTGCTCGCCGTCGCGCATGGTGGTGTCGAAAATAATGACGCGATTGGCGTCGATCCGGGTTTCGGATGCGACGGTCTTCGGAGATTGCGTGGCGCCCATGGCGCGATTCCTCATGTCTCAGGGAAATAACGTTGAGCCGTGGCCGATGCCCCTCGAACGCGAGCGGGCTCCATCGCGCCCGCGCTCAGGGGCAGCTAAGTCGCA